>CAZSOL010000001.1:0-11483 GCA_964608585.1 uncultured Candidatus Saccharibacteria bacterium
CAAAGAGAGACAGAGGAAGGAATACAAACAAGGCGAAGAACAAGGGTTTTTTCATATTCAGAGTTATATTATAGACGTGATTATGGATGTTTTCTTACACTATCCCCAAAATTAAGACTTTTACTTTAATAAGTAAGTATGGTATAATTAAGGAGATGCCGGATAATCGCCCTACCAAAAAAAATGGGGAGGAAAGTCCGAACATTCATCCTGCCAATTTTCTCTCGAGAAAAATGGGCAGGAAAGAGTAGTGGGTAACACCCATCGAGAGAGATCTTAGAGGTGAGAACAGAAACGACCCGGTTAAGTCCGGCTGAAACGGCAAAATCCTTACTTGAATGCAAGGCCGTGCCCCTTTGGGGAGTGCCGCTAGATCCCGACGGCGACGTCGGGACCAGATAAATGGTTATCTCCGCCGTTGAGGCGGAACAGAATTCGGCTTATAGGCATCCATAACCCCCACTTTTGTGGGGGTTATGCTTTTGTATGTTAAAATGTTTTGACCATTAGAAATAATTATTAATAAATAAGAGATGTACCAAGAAAACAAAATCGGATTTCCTTTAACCCTAGCTTTAATCTTCCTTCTACCGCTACTCTTTCTTCCGACACAGCTTGTGCCTCTAGGGTTAGCTAAGGTTATCCTTCTTACACTGGTGTCAGTGGTTGGGCTTGCGCTTATCTTGGTTAAGGTTGTAAAAGATAAAAGAGTGTCGTTACCAGATACCAAGGTGTTGTGGGTCTCTGTACTTTTGCCGGTTGTTTACTTGCTGTCGGCAGTCTTTAGCGACTTCCCGATTTTGTCTACATTTGGTTATGCCTTAGAGATTGGTACAGCTGGGTCTATTGTGCTCTTCTCAATAGTGTTTTTCTTGATGGCTTATTTGTTTAGAGATAATGCAAGACTTGTTAGAGCCATTACAGCTATATTTGTCTCCCTTTCGGTTGTGGCCGTCTTTGTGCTTATAAAGATCCTCTCTGGCGGGAACTGGTTTGTGTTCGATACCTTCTTTGGTCGCATAGGTAATCCTGTTGGTGCTTGGACAGATCTGGCTATGTCTATGGGGCTTTTGTCTATCCTCACTGTGTTTGCTGTAGAGATGCTTCCTTTGAGCAGAAAGATTCAGATTTTAACAAAAGCTTTGTTCGTTTTGTCTGTTGTGTTGCTCTCAATTATAAACTTCTCCACAACTTGGATCCTTGTCCTCGGTGCTGGAATTGTACTTTTGACCTACTTTGCCACTATAGAGAAGGCTGAGGGGGTCTCCTTTAAGAAGAGAGCTGGGGTCAAGATGACCTTCACCCTCATACTTATCTCTTTGGTGTTTTTATTTAACCCAAGTATTGGATCTAAGGATGTAGCGACTAGAGTTATGGAAGCAACTGGAGTGGTGAACAGCGATGTGAGACCAAACCTCAAGTCAACTCTCGATGTTACCAAGGCCGTTTTGTCCGACAATTTGATCCTTGGGTCTGGGCCAAATACTTTTGATAAGTCTTGGCTTTTGTACAAACCAGTGGATACGAATGGCACTCCGTTTTGGAACGTAGCCTTCCCATTTGGTTTTGGGTTCTTGCCAACGGCTGTATCCTCTGTAGGGCTTCTTGGCTCATTAGTCTGGTTAGCCTTCTTTGTTCTGTATCTCGCCCTTGGCGTAAAGGCTTTAATTAGAAATCAGGAAAATAGATCGGATAGGTTTATCCTGACATCAACCCTACTTATGTCTCTCTTCTTGTGGGGGGCAAGCTTCCTCTATACTCCTTCTTTGGTCTTAATTTCTCTAGCCTTTATCTCCTCTGGTTTGTTTGTCGGAGCATCAGTTGCAACTGGGGTTATTCATTCAAGAGAGGTTGTACTAAATGGGTCAAGGGTTGGATCTTTTGCTTCCTATATAGTACTTATAGTCTTGGTTGTTGGGGTAGGAGCCTTCGGCTTTGTATCTACAAAGAAGATTTTGGCGGGGACTCACTTCCAAAGAGCTTTGGTTTATGCCAATGCTGGCGGTAAAACTCTTGATGAGATAGAAGGTGAGCTTGGCAAAGCCATCACTACCTCGCCGTCTGATCCTTATTGGGGAGCAGTGTCACAAATAGAGCTTAATCGAGCTAATGGCGCGCTAAACAACACCACCGCTTCCGATGAGGAGAACCAACAAACCTTCCAGAATGCTTTGTCGGCCAGTATCTCTGCTATACAAAGCGCGATTGTGCTAAATCCTACTTACCAGAACTGGGTAGCCTTGGGGAACATCTATGCATCTCTTGTGCCTGAGCCATTCTCAGTTGATGGTGCTTATGAGAGCGCAAAGACAGCTTTTGAGTCTGCTCGTGCTCTTCACCCAATAAGTCCAGAGATTCCACTTCTACTGGCTCGTCTTGAGTTTGACAATGGTGATGTAGACGCTGCTCGTGACTTCGTCGCAGAGTCTTTGAGCAAGAAGTCTGATTATGCTGAAGCATACTTCTTCCTCTCTCAAATTGAAGTTAGTGAGGATAACTTGAGACAGGCTATTGAGTCAGCTGAGACAGGAACCTTGCTCTTGCCAAATAACCCTGGAGTGCACTTCCAGCTCGGACTACTTAAGTTCTCAGATGGAGATTATGAAGGAGCTCAAGCCGCCTTTGCTAGAGCTGTAGCTCTAGTGCCTGATTATGCGAATGCTAAGTATTACCTAGGTCTAACTCTAGATAGATTAGATATGACCGATGAAGCTATTAAGCAGTTTGAAGATCTCCAGAGAACAAATCCAGGCAATGCGGATGTTCAAAATGTATTGAACAACCTTAAGGCTGGAAGAAGTGCAACCGCTGGTGCTCCCGTGGAGGACTCAGAAACCTTGCCTATTAGTGGGCAGTAGCAGTTCGACATACTTAGCATAAATAATGGTTCGTAAAATTCTAAGTTTCTTCTATCAAGAGACGACTAAGATACATCAAGCCGCCTTTCTTCTAGCTTTCTTCTCTCTTGCCTCTCAGGTTCTAGCCTTCTTTCGTGACAGAGCTTTGGCACATTACTTCGGGGCATCGATAGACTTAGATGTTTACTATGCTGCTTTTAGGATTCCGGATCTCATCTTTGTTACTGTAGCCTCAGTCGTCTCTCTGTCTATCCTTGTACCGTTTATTGTAGAGAGGGAGAACTCTGGAACCGAGGTTGTAAAGAAATTTATTGATGATGTCTTCTCCTTCTTCCTACTACTTATTTTTGTTGTGTCTGTAATAGCCTTTTTTCTTATTCCAAGCTTGTCTCAAGTTTTGTTTAAGGGGTTGTCTAATGAGGCTTTGGCAGAGGTGGTGTGGCTCTCAAGGATGCTTCTGTTGTCTCCGATCTTTCTTGGTTTGTCTAACCTATTTGGTTCTTTAACTCAGGCTTATAATCGTTTTCTTGTATATGCTTTTGCTCCTGTTCTTTATAATTTGGGGATTATTTTGGGCACTGTCTTTTTGGCGGGGGAGTTTGGGGTTAAGGGGGTGGCTATAGGAGTTATCTTGGGCTCAATAATGCATCTTCTTATACAGGTCCCCTTTGTTGTTAGGATGGGGCTTACGCCAAGCTTTAGACTAATGTTTGACCTAACCTCCATAAGAAGAGTGGTGGCACTGTCTCTGCCAAGAACACTAACCTTGTCTATAACACAAATTTCTACCATCTTTCTTCTCTCCCTTGCTTCGCTTATGACGGTTGGGTCTATATCGGTCTTTACTTTTGCTCAAAACATTTCTTCAGTACCTCTATCTATCATAGGGGTATCTTACTCTCTGGCGGTTTTCCCCACACTGACTCGTCACTTCTCCCAAAACAATCTAAAAGATTTCTTTGAACAAATGTCGCTTACGGTCAGGCACATCATCTTCTGGTCTATGCCTCTTGTGGCTTTGTTCATTGTTCTTAGAGCTCAGATAGTGAGAGTTTTGCTTGGTACAGGGAACTTTGACTGGAGTGACACTCGGCTTACAGCTGCCGCCTTAGCAATATTTGCTATATCGGTACTATCGCAGAGTTTGTCCTTGCTTTTTATTAGAGCTTTTTACTCTGCGGGGCACACTAAAAAACCGTTTGTCACTAGTGTTATCTCCACTCTGGCTATTATTGTTTTGTCGTATATCGCAGTGAAGCTATATTATGCTTGGCCAGTCTTTGGAGTCTTTGTAGCAAGTTTGCTTAGAGTTGAAGATCTAGTAGGTACAGTAGTCTTGATGCTTCCTTTGGGCTTCGCACTTGGAACGGTGTTGAACAACATCATCCTTTGGAAAGTTTTTGAAAAAGAGTTTGGTAAGTTTGGGCATGAGACTTACCACACAATGGCAGTTTCCTTTGCATCAGCAATTTTTGTTGCTTTGGGTTCTTATGTTGGGTTAAATCTTTTTGCCCCACTCTTTAACTTGGGGACATTGTGGGGGATCTTCTTCCAAGGATTACTTGCCGGAATCTTAGGGATTGCCACTGGAGGTCTGGTTCTTTGGCTTCTTAAGTCTAAAGAGTTAGGAGAGGTTATAGGTGTATTGCATCAGAAGTTTAAGGGTGTAGAGGCGGTTGCCGAGAACCCAGAAATCGTGTAGTTTGCACACAACAAATGGACAAGATAAGAAACTTTTCTATCATTGCGCATATTGACCACGGCAAGTCTACCTTGGCAGACCGTATGCTTGAGCTTACGGGTACTATTGAGAAGCGTAAGATGAAGGAGCAAGTGCTTGACTCTATGGAGCTTGAACGTGAGAGGGGTATTACTATTAAGATGCAACCTGTGAGGATGAGGTTTGGGGAGTACACACTTAACCTTATAGACACTCCTGGGCACATAGACTTCTCTTATGAGGTGTCTAGAGCACTTAAGGCTGTGGAGGGCTCAATACTGCTTGTAGACGCTACGCAAGGGGTGCAAGCCCAGACTCTAACAACTCTTGGTATGGCTAGAGACGCAGGGCTAGCTATTATCCCCGTCGTCTCAAAGATTGACTCACCTCTAGCCATGGTAAGTGAGGTTAAGCAGGAGATAATGACTCTTCTTGGGGTGTCTGAAGAGGAGATCCTTATGGTCTCAGGCAAGACGGGGGAAGGGGTAAGAGAGTTACTAAATAAGATAGTGGAAGTTGTTCCGCCTCCAAAGAGTGACGAGGTCAAGGATTTCCGCTCCCTTGTTTTTGACTTTAAGTATTCAAATCACAAAGGGGTTATAGTTTTCGTCAGAGTTATCAGTGGTACAGCCAAGAAGGGGGACAACCTAGTGTTTAGAGTAGCAGGGAAGAGCTTCCAAGCTCTTGAAGTAGGTATCTTTACTCCCGAAGAGACTCCAGCCGACTCACTTGGCGCCGGTGAGACGGGCTATATTGTGACAGGCATTAAAGAGCCTGGAATTGTGTCTGTTGGAGACACAGTCTCTCTCACTACGAGCTCCTTGCCCCCACTAGACGGGTACCAGAAGGCTCGTCCAGTTGTATGGGCTTCTATATACCCAGAGAGCCAAGACGACTTCACCTTACTTAAACAAGCTTTGATGAAGCTTAGGCTTTCTGACTCGGCCTTCTCTTTTGAGGAAGAGTCTTCGGGAGTGCTTGGTAGAGGTTTTCGTGGGGGCTTCCTTGGGATGTTACACCTTGAGATTATCTCTGAGAGGTTGAGAAGAGAGTTTGACCTTCCTCTTATCATCACTCTGCCTTCCATTACTTATGTCGTAACTCTCAAGAACGGTAAGACTGAGACTATTTATACCCCGTCATTCTTCCCAGAGGATTATCTTATAGATAGCGTAAGGGAGCCATGGGTAGAAGCTAAGATTATTACTCCGCCAAAGTATCTTGGTGACATTCTTAAACTTCTATACGAGCATGAAGCAGAGGTTGGGGAGACTCACACACTTGCCGACAGGACCTCTCTCTCTTTAAACATGCCACTTCGTGAGCTTATGAGAGGCTTCTTTGACAAGCTAAAGAGTATCACCTCGGGCTTTGCCTCTATCTCGTATGACATTCTTGGAGAGAGAGATGCTGATGTGACCAGGTTAGACATATTGGTGGCCGATGAGCCTGTGCCCGCTTTTGCTAAGGTTATCTCTAGGAGGCAAGTTGAGACAGAGGCAGAGAGCGCCGTAGAGAAGTTATCAAAAATCTTGCCAAGGCAGATGTTTACCTTAAAGATTCAAGGCAAAGCTTTGGGGCGCATCATCTCTTCTAGGACTTTAAGTGGCATGAAGAAAGATGTGACCCAGCATATGTATGGAGGCGACATCACTCGCAAGATGAAGCTAAGAGAGAAGCAGAAGAAGGGCAAGAAGAAGATGGCTGCCCGAGGCAAGGGCAACGTGAACATCCCTCAAGACGTCTTCCTTAAGATGATCCGTAGTGATAACTAAGACTTATTGGAAGAGAGGGGTGTAGAGGAGCACCATTGATACGATGATGAGGACGCAGATAACGTACCAGACAGCCTTTATCTTTTGTTTGTGGCGCTTATCGAATAGCATGCAGGCTATGTTAGCATAAGACTAAGTACTTGATAAGCTATGCTTGAATTACAAAAAAGGCAAAAGTTGAGAAGAAGGCTATACTCACTACCTGTACTTCTGGGACTTTTGTTTTTGGTTATATTTGTCTCTAGAGGAGCATATGGGATCTTCCTCAAAGAGAGGGCCAGTGCATTAGAGGTTGAAGCCCTAGAAGCTAAGATAGGGACTTTGGTCCAAAGAGAGGGGACTCTTAAGTATGAGGTGGAGAAGCTTGAGACCGACTCAGGTATTGAGGAGGAGATAAAGTCTAAGTTTAACGTTGCTAGAGCAGGGGAGCACGTCGCCCTCATTGTTGAGAGAGGGGAGGTGGAGGCTAGTACTACACCAGAGACTCCTTCTTGGTGGAAGCGCTTTTGGGGTGGTATAATCGGCCAATAATTTTAATTTAATTACAAATGAAGAAAGTAGAAATATACTCAACTCCGACCTGTCACTTCTGCCAAATGGCGAAAGAGTTCTTTACTGCCAACAATATAGCCTACACAAATTACGATGTCTCAACTGATATAGCAAAGAGACAGGAGATGATGGAGAAGTCGGGGCAACTTGGAGTACCTGTCATTGTTATAGATGACAAGGATCTTGTGATTGGCTTTGACCAAGCTCAAGTCTCAAAACTTCTAGGCGTGGCTTAGTCTTTGGGTGCTCTCAGTAGGAATCGAACCTACATCTCATCCTTAGGACGGATTTGCTCTATCCATTGAGCTATGAGAGCTTGAGGACAAATATAACACACAGGTACTTAATCCACAGCTTTCTACAAGCTTTCCACAGGTTTATCCACAAATGTGCTTGGGACCAGGTTCGAACTGGTGACCCTTCCCTCTTCAGGGGAATGCTCTACCAACTGAGCTACCCAAGCATTAAACACCGTTTAGAACCTCTTGTGCCTGTTGGAGCGTGTCTCCGAATGTTCCCAAGTATGGCTCTAAGTACAAGTAGGCAATGACAAACGGAACCACGAAGACGGCAATTTTTACTAAACTCCAGAAGTAGGCCCACCTAGTGTGACTACGAATCTTTTTTAAGATATCGTTGTTTTCTTCTGCGAGCTTCTCAAGACGCTCTAAAAGGTGCCTGTCTTCTGGGTTCATGCGAGAGATATTATCAGAAAATGGCCAAAAATCAACAAATTAAGATCCCTTAACCTTGAGCTTGGTCTGTCTATTCTTATCAAGTTTGGGTAGGCGAAGTATTAGTAGGCCGAACTTCTCTATAGCCTCAGCCTCATCTACATCTATCTCTGCAGGCAACATTACTGTCCTTGAAAAACTGCCCCAATAAAGCTCCCTATGGAAGTAATCCTCTCTGGAGATGGTCCTGTCTTCCTCTCGTTTGCCTCGGATAGTGACAGACTCTCGGCTTATAGCTACGTCTAGGTCTTCTGGCTTAACTCCAGCCACCATAGTCTTTAGGACTATCTCGTTTTGTGTCTCGTAGACATCTACCGACAGCTCTCCATCTTCCTCCTCCTCAAAAATATTTTCTTTGAGATTGGGAGCAATTTTATTTGGAGATAAGTTGACTGTTTCCTCATCTAACTTAACTGCTCCGGTAAGTCGTTCAAAAAAAGATCTTTTGCTCATGCTTATATTATATATTGAGTTGGTTATGGTGCAATCGTCTTAACCTTCTCAAAGAAGAGTAGAAGTAGGGCTACTCCAGCCCAGACAAAGCCAAAGATCCCAAGTAGGCTCTCACCACTGTTCTTTAGTATGAAGAGGTTAAAGGCTGTGTGGATAGCTATGGCTAGTGTTATGCCAATGATTCCATAATAAACCTTTGTTAACTTTGGCTTAAAGAAGGCGAGAGCTATCATGGCTCCCACTACTCCCGAAGCAATGATATGTAGGAGGCTTGCTCCTAAGAAGCGGGTTCCTCCAGTAAGTAGGGCTACGGTAACATTCTGCTCAAGTAGAGGGTTTAGTATGAAGAGTGCGTTTTCTAAAGCGACAAAGCCTAAGGCAGCTGTGATCATATATATAAGTGGATCTAGTGGCTCATCGTCGTCACGAGTGCGAAGGGCTGTGATGTATGCTGCCAAGAACTTAAATATCTCCTCAATACTTGCCCAGAGAAGAAAGGGTAGGAAACCAAGCCCTGGGAAGTTGTCCGCTACGAGTCTCTGGAATGGCAGAACCAAGACTACAGCGATCATGCCGGCGAAGAAGGTCTCCACAATACGTCCCTTGGGCTCTGGACGTTTTGCATCCTCTCTAAGCCAGAAGATGAGCCAGAGTATGGCGGGTAAGAGTCCTCCCAAGAACGCATATAGTAAGCTTTGGGTATTACTCATTTGTTGTGGGCCATCTCTCTATAATAAGCAGGCTCTCTTCATTGTGTATTTCCTGCCAAATTTCTTCGGTAATAAAGGGCATAAATGGGTGTAGAAGTTTGAGTGAGTTCTCAAGGATATAATAAAGTGTAGCAGAGTAACCCTCTTGGTCCTTCTTACTCTCCTCTAATATCTCATCAGCAAAACGATGCCATACATAATGGTATATCTTTTCAGCTGCCATATAGAAGCGGTATTCCTCCATATCTTTCGTTATATCCTTGGCTAAGGCTGAGAACTCTTCTATCAGATCTTTTTTGAGATCACCTTGTCTGTCTTTAGATAAGATGAAGCGAGTAATGTTCCACAACTTGTTGGCAAAGTTTTTGTAAGCCTTTATCTTGTCTGGCCAGATACGCATATCTGTTCCTGGAGTGTTGCCTATGATGAGGGCCATCCTACCAGCGTCAGCTCCAAAGTCTTTTGCAATATCTATGGGATCTATGCCGTTACCGAGAGACTTGCTCATCTTCTGACCCTTTTGATCTCGGACGGTACCGTGTAGATAAATGGTCTTGAAAGGGGATTGCCCTAGAGCATACTTGGTCATGAGTATCATACGAGCCACCCAGAAGAAGAGAATCTCGTGCCCTGTCTCAAGCACATCTGTAGGGTGGAAGGTCTCTAAGTCCTTGGTCTTCTCTGGCCAGCCAAGAGTAGAGAAGGTCCAAAGCCCAGAGGAGAACCATGTGTCTAGGGTATCCTCATCTTGGGCCCAACCATCTCCTTTAGGAGCTTCTGTGCCACAGTATATTTCTTCATCCTTATACCAAACAGGAATCCTGTGTCCGTACCATATCTGGCGAGAGATACACCAGTCCCTAAGGTTATCTATCCAATGGAAGTAAGTCTTGTTGAAGTGTTCTGGCAGGATCTTGATGTCGCCACTATCTATTGCCTCTCTCATTAACTCCTTTAAGGTTTTGTTGTCGCGATCTTTGATGGGCTTGTTTACATCAATGAACCACTGCCTCATTATCTGAGGCTCTATCCGCCCACTGGTTCTCTCTGCAGTGGCGATGTTGTGAGTGTATGGTTCGTCTTTGATAAGTAGACCCTTCTCCCTTAGTCTCTCCACAATCTTCTCTCGTGCTTCAGCAATCTTTAGCCCTGCAAAGTCTCCAGCAATAGGTAGGAGTTTGCCAAACTTATCTATGATCTGCTCCTTGTCTAGCTTGTGCCTCTCAGATATCTCAAAGTCGGTGACGTCATGCCATGGAGTGATGGTCATTACTCCAGTACCAAACTCCATATCTATAGAAGGATCCTTGATGATAGTTGCAGTGATAGGTCCGTTTATCCACTCAAGCTCCAGCTTTTGCCCATGCTCATACTCTTTGTAGCGCGGATCCTCTGGGTGCATTACTACATACTTGTCTCCAAATTTTGTCTCAGGTCTAGCTGTGGCTATGGTGAAGGGGCCATACTTGAGATAGAAGAGAGTAGACCTCTCCTCTTCATAGACTATTTCGTCATCGGATATAACCGTCTGCCCCTTCGGGTCCCAGTTGACTATCCTGTTACCCCTGTAGATGAGTCCGTCATCATACATTTTCTTAAACATTGTATTGACGGCCAGGTTCCTCTTATCATCTAGGGTGAAGGCCTCTCTAGACCAGTCACAAGAGGCTCCTAGGACTTTAATCTGTGAGGTAATGGTATCGTGACTCTCTTTGGCAAAGAGAGATATTCTTCTCAAGAGTTCTTCTCTACCAATTTCGTTTCGGTTCTTACCTTCTTTCTTGCTTATTTCTTTTTCTACTCTTGATTGAGTGGCAATAGCGGCGTGGTCGGTCCCTGGGAGCCAGAGAGTCTTGAACCCTTGCATTCTCTTATATCTGATCATGATGTCTTGTATCGTGAGCATAAGAGCATGGCCCATGTGGAGGATCCCCGTCACATTTGGAGGGGGCATGATAATGGTAAAGGGTCCTTTGTCGGTCTTAGGTAAGTTGTCTGGGTTGAAGTATCCACTCTTCTCCCAAATGGAATATATTTTTGACTCCGTGTCAACTGGACTATAGGGTTTGAGGAATTTGTCTTTCACTTATATGGAATATTACCACGAGGAGCCACAACTATCTACATAAAGGACATATATTTATAAAGGACAAAATGATAAAAACAACAAAAATGTCCTTTAAATAAAAGACCTCTTGACTATTTTCCTTATAAGACGTAATGTACTCGGGTTGATATGAATTATCTAAATAGTAACCAAGGAATAAAGAAAGGCTTTGCCGTCATTATGATGGCTATTGTCATTTTTAGCTCTATACCACTTACTATTTTTGCTGCTCCTACGGTGAACATCACTGCCAATGGTCAAGATTCTTTGACCTTGGCTACCTCCACAGATTCTTTCGTCATTGAACTTGCGACTGTAGATGCAACAGCTTGCGATATAACATCTCCAATGGTTTCTGGTATTGCTCCAAACACTAGCTTCACTATCTCTCCAACAGATCCTGATTATCCGGTTATTGGTGGTAGCGTTACCTTCACCGTAAGTTGTAACGATGCTTTGGGAGAGTTTGCTACAGACTCTGTAACTGTTAGTTTGCCATCTATACCAGTTCCGCCAACCACTCCAGCTCCAACTATTGATGTTAAGGTCAACGGTTCTGACGGTCCTGTTACCC
>CAZSOL010000001.1:11583-15889 GCA_964608585.1 uncultured Candidatus Saccharibacteria bacterium
CAGTTGGTACAAGCACTGACTCTGTGATTATCAACCTTGCTTCTGGTACTACCACACCCCCTACAGGTGGTACTCCAGCTCCAACTATTGATGTTAAGGTCAACGGTTCTGACGGTCCTGTTACCCTAAACTCTTCTGACACATACACATACACTTGGGCTTCAACCGATGCTCTAGCTTGTGATCAAACCAGCCCTGTCACCTCAGGTATCTCAACCAACGGTACAAGCTCTGTCTTTGACTCTTCAGACACCACCTTCTTCCCAGGTACTTCTACACCTGTCACTATCACTGTTTCTTGCTCAAACACAGTTGGTACAAGCACTGACTCTGTGATTATCAACCTTGCTTCTGGTACTACCACCACTCCAACCACTCCAACAACTCCTAGTGGTGGTGGAGGCGGTGGAGGTGGAGGCAGACGCAATCCTCCTGCCACTCCTACTCCTCTTGCTTGTCCTTTAATTCAGGACTACATGAGAGCTGACCTACCAAATAACCCTGTTGAGGTTATGAAGCTCCAAGCCTTTCTTAAGGTGTTTGAGGGATATGACTTTGTCACTATCAATGGAGTCTTTGATCAAGCTACAGAGGATGCTGTAAATGCCTTCCAGCTTAGGTATGAGGGGGATGTCTTGACCCCTTGGGGTGAGCCTGGCCCAACAGGATATGTATATATATTGACCTTAAAGAAGGTTAACGAGATCTATTGTCAGACCGTCTACAACCTAACCCCTGCTCAGATTGACGAAATACTTAACTATAGAGCGCTACGTGAGAGTGGGGATACAAGCATTGATCTACCGATTGTCGGAGTGGTTGATGAGACCCCGCCCGGGGATAACACGCCTCAAATAGGTGATAAAGGACAAATAGAGCAATTCGCTCTAGCCATCTTCTCCTTTCCAGAGACTCTAAAGGACAAGTTACAATGTCTGTATGAACTTCTGGTGATTATAATTGTCCTTTATATACTTGGGGCTACTCTTAGAGATGTCCTTTATAAAGACACTGTGGATAATGTCCTAAAGCGTTTCCTCACTAGATGGGGGGTAAACATTGCTGGACTTCTTGTTGTGATACTAACCGCTTATCTCTTGGGAGAGTTCTGCCTCCTCCTTCCTCTTCTTATCTTGACCATCCTGTCTACCCTTTGGATAATGCTTTATCCTAAACATAGCTCTATAAAGGCTTCTATAAAGTCTTGGTTCTTGGTGATAAAGGCTAGACTAAAGAGATAAGTTCCCTCTGGCTTCTATCTTACCTTTGGTGTCTACTCTATTTGTGAGGTGCCTAATGTAGGCAGATACTCCGATCATAATAGCGTTGTCGGTCTTGACCTCGGCTTTGGGGTTAAAGATTCTTACGCCTAAGCTCTCTCCTAGTTTGAGCACTTCTTCTTGTAGATAGGTGTTTGAGGATACTCCTCCACCTAGGATAAGACTTTTGGTTGCATACTCTTCAACAGCCCTCCTTGTTTTGTATATTAGAGGTTCTATAGCCGCTTCCTCAAAGCTTCTGGCCAAGTCCTCCTTGGTCTCTTCATCCATATCTTTAATTTTTCTTACTGTATATAGCACTGCAGTCTTGAGCCCAGAGTAGGAGAAGTCAAAGTCGTTGCTCTTAAGCATTGGGCGAGGGAAGTTGAACCGATCCTCCTTTGTCCGCTCTCTTGCCTTCTTGGCTAGATTGGAGATCTTTGGCCCACCAGGGTACTCGAGGTTGAGTAGGCGGGCTGTCTTATCAAAGGCCTCTCCGACTGCATCGTCCTTGGTTTGGCCAAGGATATTGAAGCTCTCAAAGGACTCTACAAGCACAAGCTCGGTATGTCCCCCTGAGACAAGCAAGGCGATAGCAGGGAAGCGTACTTCTTCCTCATTTCCAAACAAGAAAGAGAAGAGGTGCCCCTCCATGTGGTTTATGGGGATCACAGGCTTGCCCCACTTCTTACCTAGATCTTCGGCGAAGACTATGCCAGCCCAGAGAGCTGGCTCTAGCCCTGGGCCAGCTGTGACAGCGATGTACTCTAGCTCTTGTGGATCAACACCAGACTCCCTGAGAGTCTTGTCTAGAAGTATTGGCAAGTTCTTCTCGTGCTCACGCTTAGCCAACATAGGGAAGACCCCACCGTACTCCTTGTGTATATCAATCTGTGAGAGCAGGGAATTGGCTAGGACATTAAAGTCGGGTTGAGGAAGTGAGCCCGTACACTCAAGTATGGCTACTCCTGTCTCGTCGCAACTTGTCTCTATGGCAAGAATTTTCATATATTTTGGCGGAAGAGGTGAGATTTGAACTCACGGAACCCTTTCGAGCTCGCTGGTTTTCGAAACCAGTGCCTTAAACCACTCAGCCACTCTTCCAGGAAGTCCAAATATAGCATTTTAGCTTAAAAATGGTACTATTACGCCTGTTTCTGGCCCTATCGTCTATCGGTTAGGACACAAGCTTTTCAAGCTTGGAAGCCGGGTTCGATTCCCGGTAGGGTCACACTGCGCGGTTAGCTCAGTTGGTAGAGCATCCCCTTGACGTGGGGAGGGTCAGAGGTTCGAGTCCTCTATCGCGCACCAAATTTACCCCTTTACAAACCAAGTAATCTGTTATAAGATAATAAGTGGAAACGAAACACAACTAACCCCCAGCAGGGAGATGTGATGTTCTATATCAAGCGGATGTTCTGGCTTTGCCTCATGCTGTTCGTCAGCCTGAGCGAGCTCTCGGCCCAAGGACCTGTCGCTCGCGGTACGCAAGTTGGTGTCGCTCGTCAGAGGACGCACTTCGTTGCGCCGAAGGATGCCGAGCTCTCGAAGTATCCCGTTATCCGGGACACTACCGGAGCGCGGGCCAAGCTCTTGGAGATGGGGCTTCGTCTCGACACTCTCGAAGTTGGTTGGGTTGGACTCAACCACGTGAGAGAGGTTGGGCGCTTCGCCTACGACAGCCTGCACGCGGGGACTCTGGTCTACGTGGACAGCGCTGGCACTCTCCGCTACAAGGCGGACTGCTTCAATCGTTTGGCTGAGCTCTCAATGACGGCGAGTGTCCTCCAAGGTACTGGCACGACCCAGATCGACAGCATGCCGAGCTGGATGGCCGAGATCTTGAAGGACGGTATCAACGTCAATGTCGTCTTCCCTCCCGAGTTCTACAAAGCACTTGGAGAGAGACAGGTGGTGTTGATGCCGAGCTCGGTGTCACAGGGATCTGGTCGGAGACAGAGCTTCATCTCAAGGCACAAGTGGTGGTTTATCGGAGGGGGAGCAATCCTCCTTGGATACGGCATCTACGAGTGCACCGACGGAGATGGATGCTACCTCATGATCAACAGACAGATCATCAGGCGGTAACCTCTTCCAACACAAGGGCGAGTACAGAGATGTACTCGCCCTTTTCCTTTACTCTACTTACCGGCGTGTATGTATAGATATATATCTTCCAAAGCTCTTACAGCATCTCCCGCAGCAATGTTGTTTTGGTGGAAGAGGGTGTCGGTGACGTCTCCTGCTGCCCATATACCTAAGGTCTCTGTGCGTTGAGTCTTCGGATCTATCTTTATTTGGTTGAAGGAGTTTAGAGGAGTAATGTCTTTGGCAAAGTCGGTGGCAGGGATGAGACCAATCTCTACAAATATCCCACTTGTTGCAAGCTCATGTGTCTCACCCGTTTTAGAATCTTTATAAACAACAGCTGACACAAATTTGTCACCCTTGATCTCTACAGGCTCGGCGTTCTTGATAGCCTTCATCTTTGGATTGGCTAGAACCTTCTCTACGGTTAGCTCGTCGGCCTTGAAGTTGTCTCCTCGGTTGAGTAAGGTCACGGACTTGGTATAAGCCAAGAGCTGGGCAGCCGTCTCAAAGGCGGCATTGCCTCCTCCTATAACCACCACATCTTGTCCTGAGAAGACCGGCCCATCACAAGAGGCACAGTAGGTTATGCCCTTGTTCTCAAATTCTTTTGCCCCCTTGACCTCTAACTTTCTTCTTGAGGAACCGCTGGCAATTAGTAAAGTCTTAGCAGTGAAGCTCTCGTCGCCAACCTTAACCTCAAACCCATCTTGAATCTTTTTGATACCTGAGACCCTAAACCCTGTCTTTATAACCACGCTGTCACTAGCATAAGCTCGAATATGAGCTTCAAGTTGTCGAGCTAGGTCTGGGCCAGAGATGTTTATGGTACCTATCCAGTTCTCTATGCCCATTGAGTCTACAGACTGCCCGCCGAAGCTCTCGGTGATGAGTAAGGTCTTTAACTTCTTCCTTGCTGCATAGACTCCAGCAGAGACTCCCGCAGGTCCTCCACCAAT
>CAZSOL010000001.1:15989-238165 GCA_964608585.1 uncultured Candidatus Saccharibacteria bacterium
TTCAACTTTGATCTTCGGAGAAATGATGGGACAGCACCCCAGTCGTCTTCGTCGTCGTTTATTGGTGTTGGGGCAGGGGTCTCAACTTTTTTTGCGGTTGGGGATGGGGGAGTCAGTGATTCTACTGGCTTGTCTCCCTTAGGAGCGCTGAAGCTACCAAAGATTTTGGCCTTACCCTTATCCTCGTCTTCCTCCTTATCTTTGTTTTGGAAGAGGGTAGTCAACTTCTTTTGCTGGTTCTCTGGGAAGCTTGAAGCAATAACAGTAATCTTGACCTCGCCCTTCTTCAACTTGTCGTCGTGTACCGTACCGAAGATGATGCGGGCATTAGGATCCACAGACTCAGTGATAACCTTGGCGGCGTCTTGTATCTCAAACATAGTGAGATCGTCACCTCCAGCGATGGAGAAGAGCACTCCCTTGGCGCCATTGACCGATACCTCAAGGAGAGGAGAGGAGATAGCCGCACGAGCTGCATCCTCAGCACGCTTGTCTCCTTGACCAACTCCGATACCCATAAGGGCTGCACCGGCGTCCTGCATAACGGCTCTAATGTCGGCAAAGTCGATGTTGATGATACCCGGCATTGTGATGAGGTCAGATATCCCTTCTACAGCTTCCTTGAGGATGTTGTCACAGATAGCAAAGGCGTTCTTGGCGCTGGTGTCTTTGTTTATAGTAGCTAGGAGGCGGTCGTTGGGGATGATAATGATAGCGTCTACCACCTGCTTTAGCTCTTCTATACCTTGCTCGGCTATACGCATACGCTGGACTCCCTCAAAGTAGAAGGGCTTGGTCACTACAGCTACGGTTAGAACCCCGTTTTCCTTAGCGGTGCGAGCGATGACAGGAGCTGCTCCAGATCCAGTGCCTCCTCCCATACCACCAGCGATGAAGACCATGTCGGCTCCCTTGATAGCCTCTTGAATCTCTTCTTTGGTTTCCTCCACTGCACGTTTACCTAGGTCTGGGTTCATGCCAGCACCGAGACCTCGAGTTAAGTTCTTGCCGATATGGACCTTCTTCTTCGCTAGAGAGTTGTGTAGGTCTTGTGCATCTGTGTTTACCGCGATGAAGTCAACACCACGAACTTTGGAGTTGATCATGTGGTTCACAGCATTCTTGCCGGAGCCTCCAACACCGATGACTTTGATACGTGCGAATGATTCTATCTCTGGTTTGACTTGTGGCATAAATATGATTTATTCAGAAATTGTCCTCCGAAAATTGAGGTGCAAACATACTACACGAGGAGGATTAAAAAAGAAACAGTTGACACAAAGACAAAATGGGTTGGATTCAAAATGGAGAAATTTGGTCCAACCACTTAGGCTCCGTTTGGCTTAAAATCTGTGGATTATCACTGTATTTCTCTATTTGACTCTGCTTATTTTAAATTTTCTATTCAGAAAAAGAGTTTTTGAAACGAGAGTTTTATGGCAAAAATTTTGAGAACCATTGAGTGAGTGTGCGTAGTCCACGCTTACCACCTTCGGCTATTCCTTTAAGTCCTAGGTGTCCGACCGAGCCTTGCTCGTTCTCTGCGTTGAAGCCGACAATAGCGAGACCAAGAGATGTAGACCAAGGTAGATCTTTGGAAGACATTCTCTCTTCGTCTCCAAAGTGGACAGAGCCAACAAGAGCAGGGAGCTTTAGAGAGGCTTCGGCAAAGTCTCTTAGTCCATAAAGCCCTGCTCCTCCGCCGGTAAGGATGACTCCTGCTGGTAAGAGTTGGTTCCGGCCGATTTTCTTTAGATGGGTATCAACGACCTCAAACATCTCTGAAAGCTTCTTGGCGATGATGTCGTCCACCTTCTTCTTGGGGTACTCGTTTCTTGTGAGAGACCCTAGCTTGATAGACTCAGCCTCTTCTAAGCTTGTCTTTAAACCCAAGGCAATACCGTTGGTAATATCGGCGCCACCCATCTCAAAGACCTCAAGCGAGAGGGGATTAGAGTTCTCAAAGACGACTAGAGACAATGTTTCTGCCCCAATGTTTAGGAGGAGGCATCCAGCCCGCTTCTGCTTCTTTGAGAGGGTGACGAAGGAGGAGGCAATAGGAGCAGCTACGACATCTGCCACCTCCACTCCAGCCCCTTCCACAGCTCTTATAAGGTCTTCTAGATGATGCTCAAGACAGGTTATGAAGAGTATCTTAACCTCAAGCTTGCTACCTCTCATACCCTCCACTCGGCCCAAGACAGCTCTTCCATCAAGCTTGGTCTCAAGAGGGATAGTGTTGATGATCTTCCTGTTTAAGAATTGGGTCTCTGGTATGGAAGCCTCAGCTGCCTCTTGGGCATTGTTTATATCAAGGTTAGTTACTTCAAGATCGGCTCTTGATACTGCCACAGAGCCTGTAGATATGACGCTACCCAGACCCACTCCGCCCACAGAGACGAAGGCTCGTCGTACCTCTACTCCCGCCACCTTCTCAGCCTTGTTTATGGCGTGTCTGACACTTCTTGAGACATCCTCTACACTAACGATAAAGCCCTTCTGTAGCCCTCTTGTCTCAGCAAGACCGGTGCCTAGGAGCTTTGGGACGATCCTCTCTCCAACATTAACCTCTTCGGCGATTGTCGCCTTGACGCTTTGACTGCCGATGTCTATTCCTACTGAGATGTGACGTGCCATTAAATAGTTTCAAATATTTTTTTTCAGCTTCCTCCATTTTAGCGCTATGTTGCATACCTTTCAAATGAAGTAGTGCGTGGATAAGCAAATGTTTTTGAGTAAACCCTTTGAGTCCATCAACGTTTATGAAAATTTCTCCAGAGTTTTTTGAAAGTGGGAAGGCCAGAACGTTGGTTGGTTTGTCCTTACCTCTATAGATACGGTTCAGCTTTCTTGAGAGGGTATTGTTGCAAAAGACGAGCGAGAGCTCGTATTTTTTACCCAAAATCTTATCTTTTATTTTATCTGCGTTTCTTACCAAACTTTTGGAGTTCGTTCATCTTACCTAGCTTCAAGAGCTCGTTGATAGACTCTTTCTTCTTGAGATAACTTAAGGTCTTAGCACGCTTGACGTTCTCACTCTTAACTCTCTCAGCATAGCGCTTGCTCCTAACCTTCATAAGGATACCAGCACCTTGAACACGCTTCTGGAAGCGTCTTAAGACGCTTAGGTTGTTCTCGTTGGCTCCTTTGGTTACCTCAATATTTATCATTTGTCGGGCTACTTTAGCACGTTATTTAGCCCTCGGCAAGCCTTAAACCTACTTAAATAGGTAGGTGTTTGAGATAGTCGGAGATGCGGGATAGGGGGATAGTGTCTTGGGCACGGGTAGAGACGTTCCTTACCGTCACGGTGCCGTCTAGGGCCTCCTTCTGACCGACAATGATGTGGTACTTGGATTCTACAGCTTCTGGAGACTGCATCTGGGCAGCCAGCTTGTCTCGGCCTAGGTAGTGATATACAGGGAGTCTTGAAGCCCTAAGAGTCTCTATGAGAGACAGAGTCTTCATCCTCGCTTCGCGTCCAAGGTGGATGAGGTAGAACTTGGACTTAGGGGCTTCTTTATATGTTTTATTTTCTTTACTCTTCTTCTCTCCATAAATAGTTGCGCCGATGAGAGAGAGCTCACGCTTGAAGCCGAAGCGCTTGGATAGGCGAGAGTATCGGTATCCTCCAGCCAAGAGTTTCCCCTCACTTCCACGAACGGTGAAGAGAGCTTCGGAACAGAAGTTCTTGTGTCCAACAAGTTCTGGAGCAAAGCGATACTCTATGTTAAGAGCGTCTAAGTAGTCTATGATCTCTTTGAGGTTGCTCCTGCTTTGGGAGGTGAGACTAGCAATGGATGTTGGGATGTCCTTCTTTAGAGGCTCTACCTCTTCGTGGTTTAGCTTGTGTAGGGAGAAGACGTCTTCCTTGAGGATCTTTTTGTTTTCAGCACCAATGGGGTGGCAACTCTTGGCTAAGAAGTTCTTCAACTCTCTTTCGTATGAGGCTATGGAATCTTTGTCTCCTATAGAGTTTATCTCTACGACTAAGTCCTTGTAACCTTCTTCTGAGAGTATAGATAGGCTGGTACGAATGAGTTTGGCCTCCGCTACTCCTATAGGGTAGCCGACGAGCTCAAAGGAGTAGTCCCTGCCTCTTTTCCAAGAGAGAGCAAGTGGGTGAGGTAGAGAGCCCATCTTCTTGTCTATGTAGTGACGGATGAAGGCGGCCTTCTCTGGAGCATTACAGATAAGCCTGCCAGAAGTCTTCTCCACGTTTTCCTCACAATCCTTTGTCATCTTGATATCTATCTCACTAACCGAAGGAGTCTCTATCGGTGTGAAGCCGAAGTGCGCGGCAATCCAAAGAGGTCTATCAAACTCAATTTTCTTCTTCATTCTTTTGTACAAACTTTTCTAATGATCCGGGCCAGAGAGTAAGAGGCCATGCTCTAAGAATTGGTCGGCCGATGATGTTGTCTTCTGGCACTCCGCCCCAGTAGCGTGAGTCAGAGCTCCCAGCTCGGTTGTCGCCCATTACGAAGTATTCGTCATCCTCCATTTTGTATGTAGAGTTGTCATCTTTGCTATACACAACGTAAGACTCGTCTAGGACAAACCCTTCGGGGTTCTCGGTGTTTGTAACGGTTACTCGGCCTTGGTTTATGGTTATCTCTTCGTTAGGGAGACCTATCACTCTCTTGATGTAGTACTTCTTGGGGTTGTTGGGGTACTTAAAGATGAGTACTGAGCCACGTTCTGGGGTTTTGAAGTGGTATGAGAGTTCATCCACTATAAGATACTCACTGTTTTTGAAAGTTGGGTCCATTGAGGCCCCATCTACGATGAAGGGTTGAGCAATGAAGAGCCTGAAGGGGATAACGAATACAACTGCTATGAGTACAAGCTTACCTAATTCCTTCCAAAAACTTTCTTTCGTATCTGGAGTAGCTAGGTTTGGTTCCATAATTTTCGGACATTGTATTACAATACTTAGATGTACACAATAATTGGTCTAGGAAATCCTGGCGAAGAGTACCAAATGACTCGCCACAACACTGGCAAAATGGCTATGGAAGAGCTAGAGAAGGCCGGAGTTGGTGCAAAGCTTATACACCAAGACACTTTTATGAATAAGTCTGGTGTGGCAGTAGCAAAACTTATCAAAAGTAAGAAGGCTGCCCAGAAGCTTGTGGTCATCTATGACGACTTGGACCTTCCCTTGGGCACAATGAGGATCTCTTATAACCGTGGTTCTGGTGGACACAAGGGTGTTGAGTCGGTGGCTAGAGCAGTGAAGACTAAGGAGTTTATAAGGATCCGCATAGGTATCGGCAAAAGAGGTGATGTAGAGAAATACATCTTGGGCAAGTTTACCCCCAAGGAGCTTGGAGTTCTTAAAAAAACTTTCAAAAATGTAGTAACTGCAGTTGAGACTATTATTGAAGATGGTTACGAGAGGGCAATGACGGAGTTTAATTCTAAGTAAAGAAAATGGCTACAACTTGTTAGTTGTAGCCACGGTTACGGGTCATGCTTTTGTATAGTCCGACAAGTCTACTTACGAGTGGTGTAAGCAACCTTCGCTCACCTTCAGGGTCGATTTGGGACAATTTCATCCGGAGATCACTCTGAAGATCTTTGAGAGATCTTATGGAGATGACATCTAGATTCGCCCACTCCGATATCCACCCACTCTTCTTCCAAGGCTCAAAGATCTCTTTTGTAGCAGACTGAGCCTCTTCCTTAGAGAAGACAAACGGAGAGAAGGCATCGTTCTGTTGCACCTCAGCCCTGATCCTCGCTTGCTCTCCGACCTTGGAGATTACATCTAGAAGTTCTACGACGAAGATGTCTTCATGCCCGTTTTCCCTTAACAAGATCTCGGTGAGCATGAGCACCGCGATCTTGGCCGGTGTTACACTCACTTTAACCTCCTGAAGGGGGACTTTTCTACCGTTTAGATAACCACACTTAGACCAAAATATCAATCAAACAAAAACCCCGCCAAGGCGGGGTTTTTGTGTCTTTAGAATTATTTCTTACTCTTGTCTATGTAAGTGAGAGCCATCTTCTGCTCCTTGGGGTCAAAGAGAGTGATCTTGAAGGAGTAAGACTTACCCATCTCAAGAGTTTCGCGGAGCTTCTCCTCGCTACCAAACTCAGAGACGTGTACGAGGCCCGCCACACCTTCCTCAATAGAGGCCAAGGCACCGTGCTTGTTGTACTTGATGATGACACCTTCTACCACATCGTCCTTGTTGTAGTTCTTGGAGGCGTCCTTCCAAGGGTTCTCCTTCAAGGCTTTGATAGAGAGGGAGATCTTGTCGTCCTTTATCTCAATAATCTTGACCTTGACCTTCTCACCAATCTTAAACATAGCCTTAGGGTTCTCTACTAGGCCCCAGTCAATCTCTGAGATGTGTACTAGTCCTTCTAGCCCCTCCTCAAGTTTGATGAAGACTCCAAAGTCTACAAGACCAGTAACCTCTCCAGTTAGCTCATCACCAAGTGCATACTTGGCCAAGATACTCTCCTTGCTCTTGGTCTCAGGTGACTTCTCAGAGAAGATAAGTTTACCCTCCTTAGGTTGTGCTCCAATGATAGTGACAGAGAGCTTCTCTCCAACAAGCTTCCTTAGTTCGTCTAGGATCTTGTCCTTGTCGCCGTCGTTAACTCTTGGATAGTGCTCAGGCTTAAGTTGAGAAGCAGGTAGGAAGCCTTGTATACCTTGCCAGCTTAGTATGAGTCCACCCTTGTTTGCGTCAGTAACAGCAATCTCAAAGATTCTTTTCTCTTGTATTGCTTCCTCGGCCTCACTCCAGATGAGTGCTTGGCGTGCCTCCTTAAGAGAGATCTCAATGTATCCCTCCTTGCCTCCGATATCTACAACTTTGCCAGCGACGGTATCTCCAACGTTTATCTTCTTGATAATGTCGCGAGCGTTCATAAACTCACGACCAAAGATGATACCCGTACCGTATGGTGGTAGGTCTATGTATACAGCACCCTTGTCTATACTTATAACCGATCCCTCCACCACGTCATCTATGTTTGGTGGGAGAGGGGACTTCTCAGAAAGTTTGCCCATAAGTGAGTTGTCAGCAACAACATCACTATCTTTAGTTTTTGATTTAAACAATTTATTTGGTCCCGTCCGGTTCTTCTAGATTTAGAATGTGTGCCGATCTAGAAGGGGTTACGAATCGAGAGGGCAAAACTCTAACATAAAAAAAACCACCACGCAATGCGTGGTGTGAGTGATCCTTTCTACCAAGGACCGTCCTTGGTAAGGAGGGGATCTAGAACCCTGGTGTGTTCGGCAGGGCTTCAATCCTTGGCTCTCGGCCGAAGCTGTTCTTGCCAAGTATTGCATCACTTACCAAGATAGCGCCGATGAGTCCGATGATGATGGTAAGGTCATTGACGACCTTCTCCAGAGTGGCTCTCTTCAAGAAGATCTCCTAGGGTTTTGGTCTACTCTTAATAATATATCAATATAAGTAGTTTGTCAAGTTTTGAGTAAAAATTTTACTGGTAATTTAAGTCCAAAAATGCTAAAATAGGTTCATGATTATCACTTACCAAGGCGGAGATTCTTTCAAAGTCTCTCAGGGAGAGTTGTCTGTCGTGGTGAACCCCAAGAGCAAGGTCTCAGCTGATGTAACACTTTTTAATCTTGGGAAAGAGGATACATCGGAGAAGTCTGGCTTCATTATTTCTGGTCCGGGGGAATACGAAGTTAAGGGGATCTCGGTCAAAGGCTTTCAGTCCAAGGGAGAGCAAGGAAGGATAAACACTATATATATGGTTGGTTTTGAGGGAGTGAATCTTTGCTTCTTGGGTAGTCTTGATACAGATGAGCTTCCCAGTGACACTCTTGAGAACTTAGAGGACATAGATATTCTCTTTGCTCCGGTCTCAAGACAGAAGCTAGCAGTGTCCCTTGAGCCAGCGCTTATCATCCCAGCAAGATATACACCAGATACGCTTAAGAAGTTCTTTAAGGAGTCTGGTGAGGACAATGTTAAGAGCGAAGACAAGCTTGTAATAAAGAAGAAGGACCTAGAAGGTAAGGAAGGTGAGATAATGGTATTGAAAGAGGAGTAGAAAGGGAGAATAATAAGTATATGAAAAAATATCTCAAGGAACTGCACCAAAAACCTCACCACCACAAGAAGCGCTTTGCTCTCTTGGCTTCGGGGATTGTGACTCTGTCTATCTTTGCTGTTTGGTCGGCAGTGCGTTTAAGCGACGAGCCCGTTGTGGCAAAGCAGACAACAGGTCCTGTTGATCTAGCCGCCGCTATAGAGTCCACAAACGGCTTGACTGAAGTTGTTAAGGATATCAAGTCGGCTTGGCAAACACTTACAGATGACAAATAATCCGGAACACGACAAGATCATCTCCCGCTCCATCGTGAGCGAGATGAAGGACTCCTTCATTGACTATGCGATGTCGGTTATTACTGACCGCGCACTCCCTGATGTTCGTGATGGCCTAAAGCCTGTACACAGAAGGATCCTCTATGCGATGAACCAAATAGGTCTCTCGGCTAGTGCCAAGACTCGTAAGAGTGCAACCGTTGTCGGAGAAGTGCTTGGAAGTTACCACCCACACGGAGACACATCTGTATATGATGCAATGGTTAAGCTTGCCCAAGACTTTTCTACTCGTTATCCGCTTGTCATAGGACAGGGTAACTTCGGTTCTATAGATGGTGATGGAGCAGCGGCATACAGGTACACCGAAGCTAAGATGAGCAAGCTTGCTGGTGAGCTTCTCCAAGATATTGAGAAGAACACTGTAGACTTCCGCCCCAATTATGATGGGACTAAGAAGGAGCCAGTAGTCTTGCCGAGTGCTGCTCCCAACCTTCTACTAAACGGAACTCTAGGTATTGCTGTGGGTATGGCGACCAACATTCCTCCCCACAACTTAAAGGAGGTTATAGGTGCTACGGTAATGCTTATAAACGACCCTGAGGCTACGACTGAAGATCTGCTTGAGTTTGTGAAGGGCCCCGACTTTCCCACTGGAGGAATTATTTATAATCAGAAGGACATTGCTCACGCATACGCCACAGGACGTGGAGGTATTCTTGTGCGAGGAGTATGTGAGATTGTAGAAGAGGGGAAGAACGGTAACCAGATCATCGTCACCGAGATACCTTACAGGGTCAACAAAGCCGATCTTATAGAGAAGATTGCTGACCTAGTACGAGAGAAGAAGATAGAGGGGATCAAGGGTCTTCGTGATGAGTCCACCAAAGATATTCGTATTGCCATAGATCTAAAGCAAGGCAGTCAACCACAAAAGGTTCTAAACGCTCTCTACAAGCACACTCAACTTGAGGACACCTTCCACGTCAATCTTGTAGCTCTTGTAGACGGTGTACCACAGACGATGTCACTCAAGAGTATGCTTGAGAGCTTCGTTAAGCACCGTGAGGAGGTGGTGAAGAGGAGAAGTGCGTACGACTTAGCACAGGCCGAAGCTCGAGAGCACATCCTCCTCGGACTTAAGAAGGCATTAGACCATATAGACGAGATAGTGAGGCTCATCCGCGCTTCAAAGACGGTTGATGATGCACGAGCCGGACTTATGAAGACCTTCAAGTTCTCTGAGCTTCAGGCCAACGCGATACTTGAGATGCGTCTACAGAAGCTTGCGGGTCTTGAGAGGAAGAAGGTGGAGGATGAGCTTAAGGAGGTCCAAGCTCTTATAGATTATCTCAAGGATCTCTTGGGCTCACAGAAGAAGATTAGGAATTTGATAAAGGAAGAACTTCTAGAAGTAGAGAAGAAGTATGGAGATGACAGAAGGACCAAGGTTGTGAAGGGTGGAGTCAAGATCATCTCGGTTGAAGATATGATCCCCGATGAAGAGCAAGCTCTTGTGCTCACAGCCGGTGGTTATATAAAGCGCACCGATCCTCATGAGTACAAGAGGCAGAAGCGTGGAGGAGTTGGAGTGGTAGACCTTGATACCAAGGAGGAAGACTTCGTGACCATTTTCCTCACGGCTTCTACTCACTCAGACCTACTCTTCTTTACCGACAAGGGTAAGGCTTACCAGATCAAGATGTATGACATCCCAGAGGGCAAGCGCGCGACAAAGGGTAAGTCTATTATGAACTTCATCTCGCTCTCTGATGATGAGAAGGTCACCTCCATACTCGCGATGCCTAAGGAGCTAAAGAACATAGAGGGCTCACTTGTCTTTGTTACAAAAGACGGACAGGGTAAGCGAGTTTCTGCTAAGAGCTTCTATGATGTACGGGCGAGTGGCATTATTGCTATAAGGTTAGACTCCGGGGATAAGCTTATTGCTGTAACTCATGCTGAGAAGGGCGACACAGTCTCTCTCGTGACCAGAGAGGGTATGTCTATCCGCTTCAAGGACTCTGATATCCGTGAGATGGGGCGCACTGCTGGCGGAGTGAGAGCTATAAGTTTGGATAAGAGTGACGAAGTGATAGGAGCTCACGTTATCAAGAGCAAGTGGAAGGACTCATATCTACTTACGGTGTCTGCCAATGGTTATGGCAAGCGCACAGAACTTTCTGAGTATAAGGTTCAAGGCCGAGGTGGAAGCGGGATACTTACTTCTAAGGTAACAGACAAGACAGGCAAGGTCATGGCCAGTCAGATTGTTACAGAAGAAGAGTCAGAGCTTGTAGCAATATCTAAGAAGAGTCAGGTCGTAAGAGTGGACTTAAACGAGATACCAGTACTAGGTCGTTCAACACAAGGTGTAAGGATAATGAAGTTAAGAGACGGAGACTCTCTGGCCTCACTTATTTGTCTCTAGAAGTTTTATATAAATGATGAAGGCCCCGACAACGCTGTGCGTTGTCGGGGCCCCTTTGCCTCACCTAAGTGAGGACTTGTTCATCCTGTGGAGCTCCGGCGTCGGATACTAGACCCGAGCGCCGGCGAGGTTGTCACAGATGACGTCGTACCTCGTTGCATCGAGAGCGCGCTTGCCGTAGATCAAGTTGACCTCGGGCACCGTGCCCGTACTTCGCTTGAAGTTCGTGCCGATCGCGTCGTGCGTCGCATTGGTCATGTACGCCATCATCTGGCCGGCCTCGATCTTGTCGGGCAGGTCGATGGTGGCGTCGCCGCTCGAGTGGAGGGGCGTGCGACCGATCTTGGTGTTCGCCTGCGTGTTCGCGCCGAGGAAGTCGCCGATGGTGGCGAGGTTCTGGTCGGAGCGAGTCAGCGTCACGTCGGTGATCGCCGTCTTGCCGTTCGTCTGCAGCAGCTCGATGTTGTTCTCGTTCGTGTTCACGATGGGCGGGCTCATCGCATTCGCCGGCGGGGCGAGGGCGAGGAGTCCAGCGAGCATGAGGCTCAAACGGAGGCACTGACGCATGCGTTCTCCTTGGACTTGAAGGTACATTGGTAGGAGGGTTGAGGATTTCTCAACCATTACCAATCTTAAGCATACACCCAAACACTGTATTTGTCAAGCTAATCCACATACGTTAAAGGCCCTAGCGTGTGCTAGGGCCTGTTGCAGTTGTTAGTTCAAGCGGTAGAAGATGATCCTACCACCCTCGAGGACGAAGCCATCTGCTTCATCGAACACGTGTTCGGGGGCGGTAATGTTGTGTGGATAGGAAGCTACCATCATCCATCGACTTTGTTCTGAGTCGACCTCGTTTCGAGAGATGGCGCGAAGGTGACGCGTACCAGTGGCGGAATCCCGGATTTCCGTCGGAACACACATCTTATCGTCTTTCCTTTTTCTTGAAGGTTTTAAACTGTACTGCTGGGGAACTGCCTACCCTTAATACTAACCCATTCGTAATTAAATGTCAAATTAGAGTATTCTTCGTGTATAATGTTACCTATGTTTACTGATCCGAAGAAGAATGTTTTGGAGTTCGGCTTTATCCCTGGGCAGAAAGTTGTTGATCTTGGTAGCGGTTCTGGCCACTACTCTTCGGCCCTCTCCCAAGTCTTAGGCTCTACTGGTAAGGTGGTAGCCGTAGACCTGGACAAAGAACTTCTAGTAAAGCTTAAGAACGAGCTTACAGGTACTACTCGTGACAATATTGAGATTCTAAATGGGGATGTGGAGAAAGTTGGTGGCACCAAGCTCCGTGACTCTTATGCTGATGGAGTAGTCTTCTCCAATATCTTGTATCAGCTTAGTGATATACCAAGCACCTTAGAGGAGGCTAAGAGGATTTTGAAGTCTGGTGGTAAGGCTTGTGTAGTTGAGTGGAGAGATCTCAAATTCCTAACAGGAGTAAAGGCTCAGAACAACAAGCATGCAGTGCCCGAGGTTGATGTGAAGAGCTTCTTTGAGAAGGCGGGCTTCGTCTTTGAGAGAAGTTTCTTCGCTGGGGAGAGTCATTATGGTTTAATCTTTAAGAAACCTCTACAATAGTAAGCAAATGTCCAAATTTCAGATAGTTCTTCTGGTTGTCTTTGGGGCCTTCATTGTCTTGGCGGTTGTCCTCTTCTCTCAGAGCCGTGGAGGCAGTGGCTCACAGGTAAACCTAACTGTCTGGGGTACTTTACCAAGCTACGACTTCAACAACATGTTGAATGCCAGTGGTTTGGTACAAAACGAGTTTATCTCCTTTACCTACGAGGAGAAGAACTCTCTCACCATTGGGGAGGAGTTTACCGAGGCTCTAGCTGTCGGTGGAGGACCTGATCTCATTATCCTTTCTGCAGACTCTGTACTAAAGGAGAAGGAAAAACTCTTGCTTATACCAAGCGACAGTGTCAGGCAGGCCGACTTCTCCAATGTTTTTATCAAGCAGGGAGAGTTGTTTGTGACGAGTCTTGGAGCTTACGCTCTTCCTATGTACGTAGATCCGATGGTCTTGTATTGGAACAGAGACACTTTAGCCAAGGCCTCTCTTGCGGTGCCTCCTATGTATTGGGACCAGATATACTCCTTCATCACCAAGCTTAACGCTAAGGATGGAGCAGGAAATATAACCCAGTCTGCCCTAGCCTTAGGTGAGGCAAGGAACATCCCTCATGCTAAGGACATCCTAGCTCTCTTGATGCTACAAGCTGGTACTCCTATTACGAATTACTCCGGCGACAGACTCCGCTCGTCACTTCTTGAGGGAGTGGGTGGGGCACAACTTCCAGCTGTAGCCGCTCTTGAGTTCTATACACAATTTGCTAACCCACAGAAGTCTTACTACTCTTGGAACCGCTCTCAAGTATCGGCTGATACACACTTCACCAGTGGTAAGTCTGCGATGTACTTAGGCTTTGCTAGTGAGCTTCCAACACTTAAGGCCAAGAACCCAACTATGGATATAGGCATAGCTCCAGTACCTCAGTCCAGAGCCTCTGGCAAGAGTATTACTGTGGGCAGGCTATACGGCGTGGCTATAGCAAGGAGTACAAGGAATGCCGAGAACGCTCTTGGAGGAGCTCTTACCTTGGTCTCTAAGAGTACCAACCTAGCCTTGTCGCAGGTGTCATCTCTTGTACCAGTAAGGAGGGACATCCTCTCTGAGCCTCCTACAGATCCTGCGGGCTTCACCTTCTACGGAGCAGCACTTCAGTCTACGGGTTGGCTTGACCCAGAGCCGTCAGGGTCAAAGCAGATCTTCGTGGAGATGATAGAGTCTGTCACCTCGGGCAGGGCTAGAGTGGAGGAGGCCGTAAACACTGCAAGTGGAGCTCTTAATACTCTTATAGAGAAATGATGAACCTAGCTCAAGCTTGGCAAGATCTAATAGTTTGCAATGGTCCAGATTGTGACTTTGAGGATCTTATAGAGTTGGTGGGAGTGATAATGAACAACCTTATCGTAGTGGCGATAGTGGCCTCTACCATTGCCTTTGTTTGGGTAGGCTTCACCTTACTTACTTCGCAGGGTGACCCAGGAGCCTTGAAGAAGGCTAAAGACATTGGGATGAAGGTGGTTTGGGGGTTAGTCTTTGTACTCGCAGGGTGGCTTATCGTTTATACTATTAGTAGTGTGCTTTTGAACGACGGCTTCTCCTTACTAAGAAGGATCCAATGATGAAAAAATTTTATACACATCTCTCTGCCTTTCTTCTTGTCTTTGCTTTGGGAGTTACTTTGGTGAGTGCACAAACTAGTCAGACGCCAAATGTTCCAACTAGTCAGACGCCAAATGTTCCTATAAGCACTTCTATACCCAACCCCTTCAACTGTGGTGGGGCTGGAGGAGGTTGTAACCTCATCACCTTTATCAATGTCGTTGTAGACAGAGTGGTTTTGCCTATAGGAGGTATAGTGGCAGTACTCGCCTTCATCTGGTCGGGCTTTATGTTCGTCACTGCTCAGGGCGATGAGAAGAAGATAGAGCAAGCTCGCACAGCACTTCTCTATACAGCAGTTGGTACAGCTATTCTTCTTGGGGCTCGGGTACTTACTGGGGTGCTTGAGAATACTATTAACTCTATAAGATCCTCATAATGCCAGATAATTTATCAGATCTTGTAGTTATCTTCTTAAGGATTATAAGCTTGCTTGTTACGCTGGTTTTTGCTCTGTCTGTTCTAGTTTTCTTTAGAGGGTTGGCCAAATTTATTTTAAACGCGGGTGACTCTAAGTCTCATGAGGAAGGGAAGCAGCTTATCATCTGGGGCCTTATATCTTTGTTTGTGATGGTGTCTATTTGGGGGATACTCAGATTCATATATAATGATTTGGGGCTGAGCTCTTCTGGATTTGGTCTACCCCTTCTACCAACTTGATAAAAATATGAAAAAATACACAACACTATTTGCAGTATCAACTCTAGTATTACCGTTTGTCGCTTCAGCTCAACTTACTCGCACAGAAGATCTTATTCTTGCTGTTATGAATATTGTTGATTTTCTAATTATTCTGGTGGCCGCTATATCTCTACTGGCCTTTATGTGGGGTTTGGCCAAGTTTATCTTTAAGGTTGGGGGAGATGAGGGGGCTATTGAGGAAGGAAAGAATCTAATGAAGTGGGGTCTTATAGCTCTATTCGTGATGCTCTCTGTTTGGGGGATAATTAGGTTCTTCCAAGGTGAGCTGGGTTTGACCGAAAACTCTCCAATAGATATTACGAATCTTATTTGAGGATAGCCTGCTTGTTATTGCTTGGTACTCTTGTATCATTAAGCTATACCAAAAGGTATATTACAAATAATCTTTCAAGCTTAAAGCTTTCATGAAAAAGTTACTTTACACCACTCTAGCTCTAGCCCCAGGGCTTGCCTTCGCTCAAACTCTAGGGAACGTCAACACCCTTCTAAACTCAATTAGAGGTCTTGTTAACGGAGCTCTACCTGTGGTTGTTGGTCTTGCGCTTCTTGGTTTCTTCTGGGGATTGATGAAGTTCATCTTCGCTGCAGGAGACGAGGAGAAGAAGGAGGAGGGTAAGAGAGTGATGATCTACGGAGTTATAGCCCTCTTCGTTATGGTGGCTGTTTGGGGTCTAGTAGGCTTCATCGCAAGCGCGCTCAACGTGCAGACTGGTGGTAGTGTCAACCTTCCTTCTGTATCAGGACTCTAAGATTGTCTTAGATGGATACGTTCCTAAGATCTGTTAGTGCTAATATCTTAAATCCGCTGATTGTTCTTGTCTTCGCGATAGCTTTCCTCGTGTTCTTCTACGGAATCTTTCAGTTTGTCTCTAAGGCAGGGGAAAGTAGTGAGCGTGAGTCGGGGAAGAAGAAGATCATTTACGGTCTTATAGGGATGTTTGTTATGTTCTCTGCTTATGGGCTTATCAGGATAGTCTTGGGGACCTTTGGGGTAAGTCCTCCGCAGTACATAAATAGGTAGTATAGAAAAGAAAGAAGCCCCTGCAACTTGCAGGGGCTTCGAGTTTTCCTTTCACCTTAACAAACTATCTTGTGAAGACGGAAGGCGATATGAACGCTGTCTGCTCCACTCTTGACTCGGTTGGTCTCGATGAGGAGAGGACCAGAGCGAGAAAGCTCTCTCTCGAGTTTGTCTTCCTCGGTCCACTTCTGCAGATTCCATCCTTGGGGGATGGTGTCAACAGTTGGAGCGTCAGCTCGAGCGGTCTTGGTGTAATCTACACTCGATCTCTCTTCTTCTACTTTACAGCTGTAGGAGGGTTCATTTCTCCTTTCACCAAAGGCGATGATGGCATCGAAGGCTGGGTTGGCCTTCTGCCAAACCCAAGGAATTCCGAAGAAGACGAGGAGCAGCCCAACAGCGATCCCAACAGGCCACTTCCAGAGCTTCTTGTTCTTGAAGAAGCTGGGTATCTTGCTCGGTATCATGTTTCCCAAGTTAATGATTCGCAACTTGGGGGTCCATGATGTGAGGTTCATCACCAATGTGTAGGATATGACGAGGAGGAAAGCGATGACTATCAAGTAGTTGTACCACAGCATGGGCACCTCCGGCTTTAGCGTAAGGTTCAGTCTTTCTCTCTCCTCATTATATACATAAAATATACGTTTTGTCAAGTATGAAAAAGGCCAACCGATGTTTTGGTTGGCCTGCACTTCTCATTACTACTTGTTGACGCTGACCATGGGTGTCGCTCCGACAACCGTAACTTTCTCGTTGTACCGGTAGGCTTCGGCATCGAATGCTCTTACCGTGAGCTCGTTCTCTGCTGCAGGCTTGATGACTTTCTTGATGCGATCGGCATCGGCAGTATTGATGGCCATCTTGGCCTTCTTGTCTGCCTTACCCTGAATCTCAGTAGCCTTAGCCTTAGCCTTGGCTACGAGTTCAATCCCTTGAGCTTCTGCTTCTGCAGCTCTGATCTTGCCCAACTTGTCACTGACAGAGGAGGCTGCTTCAGCACGACGCTTGTTGACTGTGTGACCAGGGCTAACACTCTTCACATAGACATCTCTGATGTCGATGCCCCATGGCTTGGGTTCGCCAACAAGGACCTTGAGCCTATCCTCGATCATTCGCCCAAGAAGTCTTGTCCTCTCGGCCGCATGACTTGGTGTAATACGGCCGAGAACCTCGAGAAGCATTCTTGAGACCATGTCTTCAATACGCTTCTCAACTTCTTCCTCGCGAGTACGATCTCCAAAGGGCTTGATGTTCTCGAGGAAATGCTGGAAGGAGGCGTGCTCGTCATGAAGTTCCCACTCGACGACCACCGCTACTTCGCTTGTGAGAGGGGCGTGCATGGCCTCCTCTTCCATAGCAGAGACGAGCTCTGGATGGTCCTCCTTCAGCTTGTTGAAGGGAACGAAGTCGTAGTGACCGACATCTGCCTCGTCGAAGTTCGGCAGATTTTTCTTTGGCATGTAGAAGAGTGCTTCTCGCATACCCTTTTGTGGGATGCGGAAGGGGAGCTTCTTGCCTTCTTGGGCCATGTCGTTGACTCTGTCAATCTCCTCGGGATCCCCCGGGTACTCCTTCTGGTGTGTTTGTGTGGAGAATACTTCTATTCTCTCCACCAAGAACCAGACCACTCGAAGACCTGGTCTTGCCACTCGACGGAATCTTCCGAAGAGAGAGACGAGGCCCACGGTTCCGTTCGTCACAATTTTGATTGATGCGACGAGGTACCACAGAACTGACAGAAACAAAATCAGTATGAAGGTAGACATTCTGTTCTCCCTGCGACTGAGTCGCATTTGGGTAAGTAGTTACAATGTGCGTATCTAGCGCGAATGTATCACAAAAAGACTAAAAAGTCAAGTTTGTGGTAAGAGCTTTTGTGGTTGTGGGCGGGAGAGGACTTGAACCTCCACACCTTGCGGTACTTGGTCCTAAGCCAAGCGTGTCTACCATTTCACCACCCGCCCAATGTGCACCCTGAAGGGATCGAACCTTCGACCTTATCCTTAAGAGGGATCTGCTCTACCAGCTGAGCTAAGGGTGCAGGTAAGAGAAACTATAGCGAAAAAACAATTCTATTTCAATGTTCATATATAATTAAATGTATGAAGACACAAAGAGGCTTTACTCTTGTGGAGGTTGTTATCGCTGTAACTATTTTCTCTATTGTCACCTTAAGTGTGTACAAAGCTTATACAACCATAATGGAGGTGTCTCGTGCATCACGCCTTAAGGTTTTGGCCACAGCTTTGTCTAGCGAGCAGTTTGAGATTGTTCGCAACTTGGCTTATGTGGATGTTGGGGTAGTGGGAGGTGATCCTTCTGGCAGGATCCCTGCCACACAAAGCCTTGTTCGAGGAGGAGTTGAGTTTGTGGTTGATACAGCAGTCCAAAATGTTGACGACCCCTTTGACGGTGTCTCGCCAGTAGATACAGAGCCAGCAGATTATAAGTTGGTACAAGTCTCGCTCTCGTGTCCTATGTGCAAAAATTTTCTTCCAACAAACTTTGTTACTTACATTGCTCCTAGGAGTCTTGAAAATGATTAAGATGAATCAAGCACATTACAGAAAAGTTTTTAATAAAGGCTTCACACTAGTTGAGACCTTATTGGTGGTTTCTATCTTAGTTATGATTTCTTTTGCCTTTTATGCCTTCCAGAGAGACATCTTTTCTCTCAACGAGAGTCTTTCTCGGAACTTAACTGCTCAAGATGAAGCTCGCAGAGCTTTAAAGTTTATGATCTACGAGATTCGCGTGGCTTCTCCATCTAGTCTCGGCTCTTATGCTTTAAGTCAGGTGGCCACTTCGTCTTTTGTTTTTTACGCAAATATAGACGACGATAGCTTGAAAGAAAGAGTTAGATATTTTGTTGAAGATTCAACCCTTAAGAGAGGTGTGATAAAGCCGTCTGGGTCACCACCAACTTATGATCTTGAGAGTGAGGAGTTTGTTGATCTTGTACACAATTTGGCCAATGGCACTACCTCGGTTTTTAGTTATTATGACGAAGATTATGATGGAACGACGTCACCGCTTTCTGAGCCAGTGGATGCAACTCTAGTACGCTTGGTCAAGATATTTTTTATTGTTGATGGTGGAGTACAAGGTTCTACTACTCCCCTAACTTTTACCACTCAAGTTCAGATGAGGAATTTGAAGGATAACCTATGAAGACACAAACAGGATACATCTTAATACCTATGGTGATTTTCGCTGCTATCTCTACGTATCTTTCTGGTGCTATGGTCAATTGGACTGCAGTGAGTCTTAAGGCCGGAGAGCGCGAGGTCAAACGAGAGTCATCCATACAGATAGCTGAGGCGGGGGTGGACTATTATCGTTGGCACCTAGCACAAGCTCCAGACGATTTCCAAGATGGAACCGGATCTCCTGGTCCTTATGTTCATGAGGTTAGAGATATTGAAGGCAATGTTGTTGGAGAGTTTACTCTGGAGATAACACCACCTCCTTTGGGTACGGCTTTGGTTGGAGTTGAGTCTATTGGAGCTGTTGACGATGATGCATCTACGGACCGTAAGGTGGCTGTGAGGTTTGGTAAGCGCTCTATAGCTAAGTATGCTGTGGCAGCTAATGACGCTATTAGATTTGGAGAGGGGACAGAGGTGACCGGGCCAGTACATTCTAACAATGGCGTAAGGTTTGATGGCTTTGCTCATAATATTGTGACGAGCTCTGTAGCTTCGTACAATGATCCAGATCACTCGGGAGGTGATGAGTTTGGAGTCCACACGCATGTCTTTCCAGTGGACCCTCTACCTCCTTCGGCGATACCCAATAGACCTGATGTGTTTGAGACGGGCAGACAGTTCCCTGTAGAGGCCGTCGACTTCGTTGGGATAACAACCGATTTGTTACAAATGCGAACAGATGCACAGGCCAATGGTTTTTATAGACCGAGTGCTGGTGCTCTTGGGTATCACGTGGTTCTGAGGACCGATGATACCTTTGACCTGTATAGAGTCACAAACTTAGTTAATGCTCCATCAGGGTGCACAAACAGTGGTAACCAATCTGGTTGGGGCACTTGGAGTATAGGAGCTCAACAACTTATAGGTAACTATCCGTTACCGACGAACGGCATAATCTTTTTAGAAGATGATGTCTTCGTTGATGGACAGATTGATGGAGCAAGATTGACCATAGTAGCCGCCTTTTTGCCGGATAATGGTCCGCTTAGGAAAAATATTATAGTGAACAATGATCTATTATACTCTTCTTACGATGGTTCTGACGCTATAGGTTTAATTGCGCAGGGCAATGTAAGTGTTGGGATGGTTAGTGAGAACGATCTAAGGATTGATGCTGCTCTCATCGCTCAAAACGGACGAGTTGGTCGTTATTATTATGCTCCACCTAGTGGTGGTTCTCAGAGATGCTCACCATACCACGCCAGACAAGAGATAACTCTCTGGGGGATGATTGCTTCTTACCAACGGTATGGCTTTGCTTATACAGGAGGTTTGGGTTATTTGATCAGGAACATTAATTACGATGGGAATCTTTTATACGGTCCTCCACCGAGCTTCCCATTAACTTCCGAAGAATATATTTCTCTTACTTGGGATGAGGGGTAGTTAGGTTTTGTGCGAGATGGGAGAATCGAACTCCCGCCCGATGCTTGGGAAGCACCAGTTCTACCACTAAACTAATCTCGCGGGTGCCCGAGGTGGGGGTCGAACCCACATCCCTTGCGAGACACGATTTTAAGTCGTGCGCGTATACCAATTCCGCCACTCGGGCAAACAGCCCGCCAACGCGAGCCTTGAGGCCTAGGGCGGAATCGCACCGCCGTATAACTCTTTTGCAGAGAGTTGCCTTACTACTTGGCGACTAGGCCGTAGACACTACATTATCATACCTGAGTCTATCGGCTAATCTCATCTAGCCTCTGACGGTTACGTTCGCCATAATCTATCTTGAAGCGAAGGTGGGGGATGATGCCCATTCTAGACTTTTTCATCATATGCACTTTGAACTCAGGAGCCTTCCTCTCTAAGAACTTTAGAGCTGTATCCTCCTCAGACTCAGGCAGGGTGGTGAAGAAGATCACTGCATCCTTCCCCGATGCATTTAGAACCACACGAGTGATGGTGATGAGAGAGGACTTGCCAGCTTCGTCACGGACAAACTCCGCTGCACTTCTGTGGATGATCTCTTCAACCTTGTCGTGTTTGATCGGACGCATTTATTTGGTTACTAGTACAACACGCTCTATATAATCTCCGGGGGCAAGCTCTACTTTGGCTTCTATCATGGTGCCAAACTCACTACCTTCGGATACATTGTCTACAGCAACCTTGGACTGCTGAAGCTCTCTAACCTTACCTCGACCTATCTCCTCGTCTCTACGTACAATCTTTACTTGAGAGTTTTTCTCTATGAGACCACTCTCAACTCTTGCGCCTAAGACTTGCTTGTCTTTAGTCTTGCTAAAGAGTTTTAGTATTTTGGCTCGACCAAGCACTTCCTCTGTCTCTATCTTTGGGGCTCTCTCGTTTAGAAGTTCTTCTACTCGCTCTTTGAGTTTGTAGATAATGTCATAGAGCTCTATAGAGACTCCCTCTGTCCTCTCAGCTAGAGCTCCAGCTTGAGCATCTATCTTCGTATTGAAGCCAAATATTGTTGTACCAGCACTTGTCATAGCACTCTTTACGTCACTCTCACTGATAGTACCCACGTCGGCGCTAACTATCTTTAGACAGATGCCTTCTTTGGAAATTTTCTCAAGTTCGTGTTTGATGGCTTCCAAGCTTCCCATAGCATCAGCCTTGATGATGATAGGTAGAGAGACGATATTCTCGTCTGTCTCTCCCACCATCTGGCTTTTAGGAATATGCGCTTTGATCGCTTCCGAGTCGGCATAAAGCTGAGCGGCTTTCTTGTCGTTAAATATTTCAAAGACTGTACCGACTATTGGTAACTTGTCCCAACCGATTATTTGTATTGGGGAGGAGAAGGTTATCTTCTCCTTCTTATCTCCTTCGGCATTTAAGATGTATCTTAGAGGAGCAATGGTGCCGATAGATGCAGCTATCTGACCGACCTTAACCGTACCGTCCTTTACAATCCCTACGGCGGTTATACCCTTCTTTGGGTCAAGTCTGCTCTCAATGATGATCCCTGTACCCAAGCGGTCCATCTCTCCGGTGTGATGTTCAACCTCAGAGAGAAGAAGGACAAGGTCCAAGAAATCCCTAACCCCTTCTCCTGTCTTAGCAGAGAGAGCTACTACTGGTACATCTCCTCCATAGCCTTCAACATACACATCGTTCTCAGCCAAAGACTGCTTAGCCATATCGATGTTTGCAGATGGCTTGTCTATCTTGGTTATAGCTACAAGCATAGGTGCCTTAGCCTCTCTAATACGTTTGAGAGCTTCTATTGTTTGAGGCTTTACTCCATCTTCGGCAGAGACGACTAGTACTGCGATGTCAGCCGCGCGAGCTCCGCGAGCACGGATAGATGCAAAGGCCTCGTGCCCAGGAGTGTCTAAGAAGGTGATCCTCTTGCTCTCACCCTCGCTTGTTTTGTGGATTATTTCATAAGCGCTGACGTGTTGAGTGATCCCTCCTGCCTCGCCTCCCACGATGTTTGACTTCCTGATGTAGTCAAGAAGCGTCGACTTGCCGTGGTCGATGTGTCCCATAATAGCTACGACTGGTGGTCGAGAGAATTTCATTGTTTGCGTACTTTAGCACAAAGAGGTTGCAAAATCACGCTTTATTTCTAGAATGAGTCAATGGGGATATTTAAAAGAGCTAGGATTTTCTTAGATTTTGCAGGAGGGGAGAGGAACCCTTCGTCAATACATAAGGAAGGAAGAGAGGCCAAAAAGGCTTTGGAGGCTTCTCGCATCAAGATGTCTCAACTTCTTATGTGCCAAGCAAGGGATATTATCTTTACCAGTGGTGGTACGGAGGCTGATAATTTAGCCATAATTGGGGTTGTAGAGAGAGCTAGGACAAAAGTAGATAGACCTCACATAATTATTTCTGCTTTGGAACATCCAGCGGTCTACGAGAGTGCTAAGAAGTCAGAGAGCTTAGGGGTTGAGGTTACGGTCATAGAGCCCGAAGAGGGAATTATAAATCCTCAAACTGTCCTGAAGAAGATTAAGGAGAACACCGTACTAGTGTCTGTTGTCTATGGTGCAAGTGAGACAGGAGCTATAAACCCCGTGCCAAAGATTGCTCGTCTTATAAGAGATCAGAGGAACAAAAGAGGAACAGAGTTTCCTTATATCCATACAGATTCCTCACAAGCTTATGAGTTCTTGCCAGTGGATATTGGCAGACTTGGAGCGGATTTAATAACTCTAGATAGAGTTCTTGTTGTTAGGCCAAACGTTTCTATAAACCCAATTATCGTTGGTGGGGGTCAAGAAAGAGGTTTAAGAAGTGGTACAGAAGATGTGCTAGGCATAGAGAAGTTTGTTAATAGCTTTGAGCAGTCTTTGAAGGATAGAGAAAGAAATTTTGAAAAGTTAAAAAGGCTCAAAGAAGTGTTTTTGAAAGAAGTTAGAGATCTTGTCCCCCAAGCGGTATTAAACACTCCGGAAGAAAGTTTGCCAAACATTGTGAGTCTCACTATTCCAAACAAATTGCATGAGTTTCTGGCAGTGAAGCTTGATGAGAGAGGTGTAGCAGTGTCTACGGGAAGCTCTTGTGACTCGTCAAAAAACGAAAAAGATAAAGAGGCATTGAGATTCTCCTTTGGACTTAAAACGAAAGACAGTGAGGTAAAAAAAGCTGTTAGAACTTTAAAAGACGTTGTGATATAATGGCTATATGACAACGATGGAAGATCTTACAAAGACTCAAATCGTTCTCCTCACCTTGCTTGTGAGCTTCATTACCTCAATAGCTACTGGTATTATTACCACCTCACTTTTGGCCGAAGCTCCACAAGCAGTGACGCAGACGATAGACAGAGTTGTTGAGCGTACCATAGAGCAAGTCGCCCCAGGGACGAATGTTAAGGAGGTAACTATTGTCAAAGAGGATGACGCCATTGTCTCCTCTATTGAGTCTACATCAAGATCTGTGGTAAGAGTGCTCACACCTCCAGATGGTAACGGAGCCTCACACTTTTATGCTCTTGGTGTTGTGGTTGGTAGACAGGGGTACATCCTTTCTGACAAGAGAGATGTTCAAGGGGGTACATACACCGTTGTCTTCTCAGATGGATCTAGCTCTAATGCATATGTCCACAAAATGAGTGAGAGTGGTAGTATGGTCATCTTCAAACTTCAGGCTGATGATGCCAAGATAAGAAGTCTTACTCCTATAAAGCTTTCTTCTGTAGACCCAAAGCTTGGTCAGACGGTTGTAGCTATAGAGGGAGAAGTTAGGCGTTCTGTAGCGGTGGGCAGAGTCGTCTCGTTAGATGAGAACGTTGGCTCTGTTATGACTGATGTAAGTCCTTTGAATGAGACAGAGGGGGGGGCACTACTTAATCTTTCGGGTGAGCTTGTAGGGCTCAAGACCTCAAACTTTGACCTCACCTTGCCAAAGAGCTCTTACACCACAGTTTCAGCTTTGTCTAAATTTATAAGCAATGCTTCCATTCAATAACTTCACAACTAAGGCTAAAGAAGCAGTAAGAAAGGCTCACGAGCTCGCTATTGAGCGTGGTCAGAATCACGTTAACCCTATACACCTTCTTGCAGCCCTAATTCTCCAAGAGGAGAGTATGGTCATATCCATAATAGATAAGCTAGAGATTGACTCAATCCTTCTTACAGACTCTGTTCTTGAGGCAATAGAGAGTGGAGAGGCATCCCAGACGTTGTCTCCATCCTTCCAGATTTATCTAACTCCAGAGCTTGCTCATATCATTGAGTCATCCTCAAAGGTTGCTCATAGTCTTAACGACGAGTTTGTCTCGACCGAGCACCTCTTCCTCTCAGTACTTGAGACTCCAGGTGAGGCTAAGGATCTTCTAACAAAGTTTAAGATTTCTAAGGATCCAGTTCTTCGTATTATAGAGGAGCTTAAGACCTCAGGCCCAGCTGAGCCAAAGGCAGAGAAGAAGTTCAAGTCTTTAAACAAGTACACACGGTCTCTAACCAAACTTGCAAAGCAAAACAAGCTTGACCCTGTTGTTGGTCGAGACCAAGAGATCTCCCGCATTATCCAAATACTCTCCCGTAGAACAAAGAACAATCCAATACTCATTGGAGAGGCAGGAGTAGGCAAGACTGCTATTGCCGAAGGTCTAGCTATTAGGATGGCTTCCAACAACGTGCCGGAGTCACTCCGTGACAAGGAGTTGGTGTCGCTTGATCTAGGTCTTCTTATTGCTGGGACAAAGTATAGAGGTGAGTTTGAAGAGAGACTCAAAAATATAATAAAAGAGATAGAGAAGTCAGAAGGCAAGATTATTCTCTTCATTGATGAGATACACACCATTGTAGGAGCTGGTGCTGCAGAAGGGTCTATAGATGCCTCTAATATGATGAAGCCACCACTCGCTCGAGGAGAGCTTCGTGCCATTGGCGCTACAACCTTAAGAGAGTACCAGAAGCATATTGAGAAGGACCCAGCTCTTACGCGTCGCTTCCAGCCTGTGTACGTCAACGAACCCTCTATAGAAGATGCCATGACAATCCTCCGTGGACTTAAGGAAAGATACGAGCTATATCATGGAGTGCATATTACTGATGATGCTATAAGAGCAGCAGTAACCTTCTCATCTCGCTACATTACTGATCGCTTCTTGCCAGACAAGGCGGTGGATCTTATAGACGAGGCAGCTTCGTTCCTTAAGATTTCTCTTGAGAACATGCCTCCAGTACTCCAAGAGACTCACTCTAAGGTAATGAAGTTAGAGATAGAGAGAGAAGCTCTAAAGAAGGAAACAAAGAAGCCCAAAGTTACCTCTAGACTTAAGGCCATAGAGAAGGAGATCGCCGACCTAAGAGAGAAGACCTCCGAGATAGAACTAAAATGGAAGAATGAGAAGGAGACTGTAGGGGAGATCAAAGAGATAAAGAAGAATTTGGAGAGTACGCGTCTTGAGGCCGAGGCCGCTGAGGCCAAAGCTGATCTTGGTAAGGCCGCTGAACTTCGTTATAGCAAGATCCCCGAACTTGAGAAGGAGCTTGAGACTAAGTCTAAGAGGTTGAAGAAGCTCCAAAGTTCAAGAAGAATACTTAAGGAAGAGATAACTGAGGAGGATATTGCCACAGTGGTTAGTCGTTGGACTAATATCCCAGTTTCTAGAATGCTTGAGGAGGAAGCAGAAAAGCTTGGCCGTATGGAAGAGTACCTCAAGAGACGCATCGTTGGCCAAGACGAAGCGGTAAGGAAGATCTCAGACACCGTGAAGAGGAGTCGCGCTGGCATCTCCGATCCACAGCGTCCAATAGGATCCTTCATGTTCTTGGGTCCTACTGGTGTTGGTAAGACAGAGCTTACTAAGGCTCTAGCCGAGTTTATGTTTGACGATGAGAGAGCTTTGATACGTGTAGATATGAGTGAGTTTATGGAGAAGCACTCAGTATCCAAGCTTATAGGTGCTCCTCCGGGGTATGTAGGCTTTGACGAAGGAGGGACCTTTACTGAGATGATCCGACACAGACCTTACTCAGTCATACTCTTTGACGAGATAGAGAAGGCACACCCAGAAGTGTTCAATATACTTCTACAAGTTTTAGATAACGGCAGACTAACGGATGCAAAGGGTCGGCTTATCAACTTCAAGAACACTATCATCATCCTTACCTCAAATGTCGGTGCTCAATACATAGACAAGATGCAGACTATTGGCTTCTCTAAGGGAGAACAAGAGAGTTACGAAGGAGTGAAGGATAAAGTCTTGGATACGCTTAAGGACCACTTCCGCCCAGAGTTTCTAAATCGCTTGGACGACATTATTGTCTTTGATGTGTTGGCTCGCGAATCTATCAAAGATATTGTGAACATCCAAGTTGACTTGGTTAAGAAGCGCTTGGCAGACAAGGAGATAGAGCTTGTTGTCTCTGACAAAGTGCTTGAAGAGCTTGCTCGTGAGGGTTACAACCCACAATACGGAGCAAGACCTTTGAAGCGCTTGATACAGACAAAAATACTTAACCCTGTGGCCACTATGATGATAGGGAACAAGGTCCTCTCTGGTGGCACGGTACTTGTAGATAAGAAGGGGAGCGAGTTTGTCTTTGAGGTGAAGAAGGGTAGGAGGAGTGGCTCTGTAAGCACCTTGGTTGATAAACAGCGCACAACTCGCTAATATAGGCCTATTGCGTCGGTGGTAGAGCTTGCCCCGCCATGGCGGGGTGAAGTCAATTACAACAGATATGTGGCACGTCTACATACTCAAGAGTACTAAGAATCAAAAGTTCTATATTGGGTGTTCGAATAATTATCAGAGAAGGTTAGCAGAACACAACAATGGGGAGAACTTTTCTACTAAAAACGGTAGACCTTGGAATGTTGTTCGTGTTGAATCATTCGAAAACCAAAACGGAGCTTATTTAAGGGAAAAACAGATAAAATCATACAAGGGTGGTAATGCTTTTAAAAAACTGCTAAATTTGTAGTTATTGCGTCGGTGGTAGAGTGGTCAATTACAACAGACTGTAAATCTGTCGGCCTTAGGCCTACGAAGGTTCGAATCCTTCCCGGCGCACAAAGTTATGGAAAAAGTACCAGAACCAAAGTATTCAAGAGAGAAGTTTGATTTGTTGAAAAGTAAGTACAATGAGTCACCACTCTTTTTTTCTGAAGAAGTTGTTGCTTTTGTGAATCATCTAAGAGAGAGGTACCCCGATTATGAGAAGTATGCCTTCTATCACATACTGAGCGGTAGTAGCATAAAAGAGGAGTTTAAGCCTATAGAATACGAAGACTTCCCTGAGAACGACTCAGTTGAGACATTTATTGACAACCCAGAGAAATATAAGTTAGGATAGCTATCTATGTCACAGATTCATCTAATAAAGTTGGTATCAGTAGGAGACGCCAAGGGCGTTGGCAAGGGTCATACCTACTACTCAAGGAAGAACAAGAAGTCCGTAGAGAGGAAGATAGAGCTAAAGAAGTTCAATCCTATCGCCAAGAAGCATACGGTATACAAGGAGAAAAAGGCCTAATTTGTGCTAATATAGCCCTCTAAGGGCGATTAGTTTAGTGGTAGAACAGCGGTCTCCAAAACCGCTGGCGAGGGTTCGATTCCTTCATCGCCCGCAATGATCCGCGAGGAAGCCTATAACGGCTTCTGAGTGGATTATCAGCGCGAGGCGGGGTCGCAGGACTCTCGAGCACGAGAAGACCTGTGACCGATTCCTCCTTATAAAAACATGACAGATCTTTTCAATATCCCATACCTTCTCTCCACTTACGGTTATGTCGGAGTATTTATAATTGTATTTCTTGAGTCTGGGATCTTCTTCGCACTTCCGGGTGATAGTTTGCTATTTACCGCTGGGGTGCTCTCTGGAGCGTTGGGGCTTAAGCTCATGGTCCTTATACCACTCATCTTTGTTGCTACTTTCTTGGGTGGTATTGCTGGGTACTTAATTGGAGTTTATTTGGAGAAGTTGTATAAGTACACTTTTTTCCAAAAGTTTATTAAGAGAGAACACTTAGATAGCACTCATAACTTCTTTGAGAAGCACGGTTTGGTAGCCATTCTTATCTCACGCTTTCTACCTATTGTGCGTACCTTCTTGCCCATTGTGGCAGGGATCGCTAGGATGAATTTTGCTAAGTTCTTGCTGTACAGCTTCTGGAGCTCTCTCTTGTGGTCTGTTTCTATGACTTCTCTCGGATATTTTGTTGGAATCCAGTTTCCTGAGGTTAAGGACTATATGCATTATGTCATCATCCTTGTTGTCCTTGTCTCTGTCATCCCAATAGCTTTAGAGTGGTGGCGAGAGAAACGCTTTTTGCATCAGGGAACCAAGTGATGGATTTGTTTCTTTTGAACCACGTCATCTGACGCTTGGCGTATTTGATAATTTCTTTCAGTAACTTTTTACTCATTTCTTCTTTGTTCATATCTCCTCTCATATAAGCGCCAACATATCTGTATTCAAGTCCAAGTTCGTGTAGGCGCTTCCAAGTGAGTCCTTCCTTCCTTAATTTTTTTACCTCTGTGATTATCTTTGGTAATCTTTTTTCTAACCTTTTTTCTATCCTTTTATCCAAATCTTTTGGATTAAGTCCAACAAAGACGAATTCATATTCTGGCGTCTCTCGTTTGATCTTTGGCACAGACCCTAGAGTGTCTATTATTTCTAAAGCTCTCACTAGACGCACCTTGTTTTTAGCATCAATGAGTTTTGCTCGTTTTGGGTCTTTTGTTTTTAGTATTGAGAAGAGCTTCTCAGCAGATAACTTAGAGAGTTTCTCACGCAGACTTTTGTTTGGAGGAACCTCTGGGTAGAGTATTCCACAAGTGACAGTGTCTATGTAGAAGCCTGTACCACCAACAATGATTGGTAACTTATTCTTAGCTGTGATCTGGTCCAGTTTCTTTATAGCGAGCTTTCCATATTTGCTGGCATTAAATTTGTTCTTAGGAGAGGCGATATCTAGAAGGTGGTGTGGCACACCCATCATTTCCTTTTTCGTAATTTTGCCGGTACCGACATCTAGACCTTTGTAGACTTGTCTTGAGTCAGCGGAGATGACCTCGCCATTTAGTTTCTTGGCGAGCATAACTCCAAGGTCACTCTTACCAGAGGCGGTTGGTCCTACTATTACTAATACTTTAGGCTTCATTATATAATTATCTTATACACTAATTTATACTTATATGAAAGGATTTGTAGACTTCATTCGTGAGCAGGGGGTAGTGGGGCTGGCAGTCGGCTTCATCCTTGGAGGAGCCGTGTCTAAACTCGTATCAGCGATAGTGACAGATGTGGTGAACCCAATCCTAGGCCTTGTACTCGGTTCTGTCGGAGGTCTTAAGGAGGCTTACTTTGCTATTGGCACAGCCCGGATAATGTATGGCAACCTACTCACAATCTTCATAGATTTTGTTGTCATAGCACTTGTTGTCTACTATGGCGTTAAGATCCTTGGATTAAACAAGCTCGACAAACCCAAAGCGTAATCTGTGCCGGAGAGAGGACTCGAACCTCCACCCCTTGCGAGACACGATTTTGAGTCGTGCGCGTCTACCATTCCGCCACTCCGGCATATCTACAGCTACAATCTACGATAGTTTGGTGTTAAAATCTAGCTATGTCGCAGATATACAATGACGCAATCTTCTGGATTGAGGTCGATAAGATACACCCTAACCCATACCAACCTAGGCGCGAGTTTGATGAGTTAGCACTCAAGAGTCTAGCTGACTCTATAAGGCAATACGGAGTCCTACAAGCTCTTGTAGTGACGAGGAAAGAGGTAGAGAAGCCAGATGGCGGTCTTGCTACTGAGTATGAGCTTATTGCTGGTGAGAGGCGTCTAAGAGCATCCAAGCTTGCAGGGCTCACTCAAGTACCCGCTCAAGTTCGTAACGGCGAGGAGACGGACTTGATGAAGCTTGAGCTAGCTATCATTGAGAACATCCAAAGAGAGGATCTAAACCCAGTAGACCGTGCCAGAGCTTTTGAGAAGTTGGCTAAAGAGTTCGGCTTTAAGCATGCGGAGATAGGCAAGAAGGTTGGTAAGAGTAGAGAGTATGTCTCCAACACCTTGCGCATCCTGATGCTTCCAGAAGAGATGCTGAACGCTCTCGCAGAGGGCAAGATTACCGAGGGTCACACGAGGCCTCTTATGATGCTTGTAGACAAGCCAGAGGAGCAGATGACACTCTTTAAGGAAATAATCTTTAAGAAGATAAATGTCCGAGATGCGGAAGGTATTGCAAGAAGGATCGCCTTTGAGAAGGCGAGGAAGCAAATGGATCCAGATCTTGTGGATTTGGAGGAGAAGTTCAAGGATACTCTTGGTACAAGAGTTAGGATTGAGAAGCGGGAGGAAGGAGGCAAGATCACCATAGACTTCTTCTCCAAGGATGATTTGTTAGTTCTTTTGGACAAACTTACTAACGAGCTACCAGTAATTCCGGAGACAGCTAAAGTTGAGGACATCCCAGTACCAACCGAGGAGGAGAAGGAGGTGATGAGTGAGGGTAGCAAGGAGGCTATGGAAGCCCCAGAGGAAGACCTCTACTCTGTTAAGAATTTTTCAATATAATTCGGTATAATTAATAGATATGAAAAAACAACACATTCAAATAGCGGTTATCGTCATAGTATTACTAGGTCTTATATCGTTCATCCCCTTCAACCCAAATGAGGATGTAACCAAGAACGAGGTTAATGGAGATGGGTCATTAAACACAACTGAGAGCCCCACTCCCAACCCTTCTCCAAGCACAGGAATCTCGTCTACTTATAATCCAGCTGATAAGGAGTTCCCATTCAGCTTCACGGAGAAGAACTTGATAGTGGGCTCTCCCTTTGGCTCCTTCAAGTATGCAAGTTTAAGTTACGGCAACCAGTACAACTTCTCTGGTGGCGCCACTGTTTCTGGTCAAGTTACTTTGGTAGACAGTGATGGACCTCACAATCTCGGACTCATTGTTGATAAGGCAGATATGTACAAACTTCCCCAATACTATCTTGAGTCAGTTAAGAGCTCTATCGACTCTACTACCTACACTAGGTCCAATGCTCCTTACACTATTTGCTTCGGCTTCTATCATCCATATCAGTACAACTTCAACGGTCAGCTTGATAAGTTGAGCTCTTATGCTGGCAAGAGAGTAACGGTAGAGATTGATAACTACAAGATCCTCACTTCAAGCGAACACGTAGGTCCTTGCGCTTCTCTTGTTAGGGTTGTTGATTAGACTTATTTAGTCGCCTTCTTTTTGAAGCCTCTGGTCTTCTTGGGTTCTTTAAGAATCTCTAGAGCTCTATCTAGAGAGATGGTGTAGACATCATCGGTCTTAAGCGAGCGGAAGTCCTTCTCGTGGACGATGTATGGACCGAAGCGCCCTATACTTGCTGTGATCTTCTCTTTTGTGTCTGGGTGGTCTCCTAATACTCTAGGGAGAGAGAGATAGGTGAGAGCATCTGAGATTGAGACCTCGTTCAAGTTTTTGGTCTTTGGGATACTTGCTTTGCGAGCCTTAACCTTTTTCTTCTTATCGTCCTCTCCTTCTTGCACATAAGGGCCGAAGCGGCCAGTTTTGACATATATTGGTAGCCCACTCTCAGGGTTGTTGCCAATGGGGGTGTCGGACTTTATCTCCTCGCCGTTTATAGTGAGAGCTCCAGTACAATCGGGGAAGCGTGAGCAAGAGAGGAAGCGCCCGCCACGGCCGAGTTTTATAATCATCCCATCGCCACAAACAGGACACTTGTACTTATTGTCTGCAGTGCCTAGGTCTGTAGCCTTAGCCACCTTCTCCTTACTCTTAACATCTTTTTGGAATGGGTTGTAGAAGTCTGTAAGAGTTTTGACATAAGTTCTTTTGCCAAGTGCGATTTCATCCAGCTCATCCTCCATCTCTGCAGTGAAGGTGTCACTAATGTAATTGCCGAAGTTATCCTCAAGGAAGCCGGAGACCACCTCACCTGTGTCTGTGGGCTTCAAGGCCTTACTATCCTTCTCCACGTAACCTCTATCCACAATAGTTTTGATAATAGAAGCATAAGTAGATGGTCTACCAATACCCCTCTTTTCTAACTCTTTGATAAGACCAGCTTCAGAGTATCTACTTGGTGGTTCGGTCTGCTTCTCCTCCGAGTAAATTTTGTCTAAGTTTAAGCTCTCACCGACCTTTAGTTTTGGCAGTATTACCTCTTCTCCTTGGGCTCTTGGATCAGCCTTAGTCCATCCGTCAAAGAGTATTCTAGAGCCATTTAGCCAGAAGTCAGGGAAATCAGCCAAGCCCTCTCCTTGGGAATCTGATACTAAAGGAGAGGGCTTGGCTGTAACTTTTGTACGCATAAGCACTGCGTCTTTCATTTGGGTAGCCAGTGTTCTGCTCCAGATGAGCTTGTACAACTTCTTTTGCTCATCTGTACTGCCTGCATTCTCTACACTCATATGAGTTGGACGTATTGCCTCGTGAGCTTCTTGTGCATTCTTGCTCTTCTTGGCGAAAACGTGGGACTCGTAGTAGTTGTCACCAAACTTCTTCCTAACCACACTCTCTATATCCTTTTTGGCTTGTACGCCAAGGTTTGTAGAGTCTGTACGCATGTAGGTGATGAGGCCGGCTTCGTAGAGCTTCTGGGCTATCCCCATGGTTCTTGATGGGGCAAAGCCAAGACGAGAGGATGCGGCTTGTTGCAAGGTTGAGGTGATGAAGGGTGGGCGAGGGGAGCGCTTGACCTCTGTCTCTTTTATATCAGTAACTTTCCAAGAACCCTTCTCCCCCTTTTTCAAAATATTTTCAACCTCACTCTTGTCTCTTGGTTCTACAGAGCACTCGAAGTTTAGGTCGTTAAGTATGGCAAATATCTTCCAAAAAGTTTCGGGGATAAAGGCCCGTATCTCGCGCTCTCGCTCTACTAGTATGCGTAGGGCCGGAGACTGTACACGTCCAGCTGAGAGGCCGTAACGGACCTTCTTCCAAATGATGCCAGAGAGGTCGTAGCCCACAAGTCTGTCTAGCACCCTTCTTGCTTCTTGGGCTTCTTTGAGGTTGGTATCAATCTTTCTTGGGTGTTCTAGTGCTTCTTCCACCGCTTCTTTGGTAATCTCGTGGAAGACGATACGCTTTGGAGACTTGAGTCCTATGGCATCTGCAATATGCCAAGCGATAGCCTCACCCTCTCGGTCGGGGTCTGTCGCGAGTATAACCTCATCTGCCTTCTTGGCGAGAGTCTTTATCTCGCTTATAACCTTCTCCTTACCTTTGGATATCTCATAGTGGGGGACGAAGCCAGCCGGTATGTCTATGGCCTTGGTATTTGATTTAGGAAGATCTCTCACATGCCCAACAGAAGCAACGACTCTGAAGTCCTTGCCTAGATATTTTTCTATCGTCTTTGCTTTGCTTGGCGACTCAACTATGACTAAACGCATTTCCTAACAAATACTATAGAAACTTTTTATTTGCAAATCAGAAGGTCTTCCTTACCTCACCCATTTCTTCTTTTATAAGTCCCTTTATCTCAAGCAATGATAGAGTGGCACTAGCTGTAGATGTATCTAGTTTGGAAGCACGTATGAGCGAGTCTCTGTCCATCGGAGTCTCAAGGAGTTTGATGAAAACTTGCTCCTCATTTGTCAGGTCTTCCACACTTATGAGGGTGTCGTGCCCTGCTTCTCTTAAGCCTAACATTTCCAGAATATCGTCTGAGTCACGGATGAGAGTCGCTCCGAGTCTTAGAAGCATATGAGGCCCTTCTGATGTAGAAGATGATACAGGCCCAGGTACTGCTCCAACCTCTCTATTATATTCGGTCGCTAGCCTCGAGGTAATGAGAGTGCCACTCTTCTTCTCGGCCTCTATGACAATGGTGGCATGGCACATACCAGCCATGATCCTGTTCCTTCTAGGGAAGGCCCAAGCCCCACTAGGCATTGTGTCGTCGTACTCCGATAAGAGTCCTCCACCACTCTCTACAATTTCTTCGGCTAGGGGGACGTGTGAGTGAGGGTGGAGCACTTTCTTATTGAGTCCTGAGCCGGGCACAGCTATCGTCTGGAGTCCTGCACGCAGAGCACTTCGGTGGGCTATGGAGTCTATGCCAAGAGCTAGTCCTGAGACTATGGTAATAGGATAGCCAGCCAACCCTTGGACAAGAGAGGTGCACACTTCTTGCCCGTAGGAGGTGAACTTCCTTGCTCCTACTATAGCTACTAGTTTGTTACCCTCTTTTGGAGGTTCCCCCCAGAGTCGGAGCCTCTTGGGTGGGTCGTTAATCTCAGTCAAAAGTTCTGGCCACTCCTCATCTGTGAGGTCTCTTATCATATGGTAATATCTTAGCAATGCTTGATATTAAATTCATTAGGGAGAACAAAGATCTTGTGGCTATGGCTGCGAAGAAGAAGCACCTAGACTTCGATGTAGAGAAGTTGCTCCTAGTTGATGACAAGAGGAAGGCCTTGCTCCAAAAGGTAGAGGAGAAGAGAGGGGAGCAAAACACTGCTAGTAGAGAGATCACGAGTGCTTCAGGTCCAGAGAGAGCAAATATTTTAGAGAGAATGAAGTTTGTGAAGGAAGAACTTCAGAAGGGAGAGGAGGAGCTCAAAGAGGTTATGCGTGATTGGCAGGTTTTGATGCTACAGGTTCCAAACATTCCAGACATCTCAGTGCCAGACGGAGTAAGCGATGAGCAGAACTTGGAGGTCAAGAAGTGGGGAGAGCTCCCTCGTTTTGGCTTTGAGCCCAAGAGTCATATAGAACTTATGGAGAACTTGGGCATGCTTGATCTTGAGCGTGGAGCTAAGGTTGCGGGCTTCAGAGGTTACTTCCTCAAGGGTGACGGCGCGAAGTTACAGTTTGCTCTCTGGAGATTTGTCCAAGACCACTTCGCTAAGAAGAAGGATTATGTACCGATGATAGTGCCCTCACTCTTGAAGAAGGAAGTCTTCTTCGGCACAGGCTACTTACCTCAAGGAGAGGAGGACTTATACAAGACTCAAGATGGAGAGTATCTCTCGGGTACCGCTGAGGTGGCGACGATGGGTTATTACATGGACGAAGTTTTGGATAAGAAAGATTTTCCAATAAAGCACCTCTCCTTCTCTGATGCCTTCCGTCGTGAGGCAGGAAGTCATGGTAAGGACACGAGAGGGATCCTTCGTGTACACGAGTTTTATAAATTTGAGCAAGTCATACTTTGTGAGGCTAATCATGAGGAGTCGGTAATGTATCACGAAGAGATCCAGAAGAACGTTGAAGAGCTCACAGAGGCCTTGGGCTTGCCATACAGAGTTGTGGTTAACTGTGGAGGTGACCTGGGGTTAGGTCAGGTGAAGAAGTACGACACAGAGGTCTGGCTTCCTTCGGAAAACAAGTATAGAGAGACAGGCTCTGCGTCTTACTTCCACGACTTCCAGACAAGGCGCCTCGGTATACGTTACAAGGATGATGACGGCACTCTAAAGTATGCTCACTCGCTAAACAACACCGCTCTCTCTGGGCGACCTCTCATAATGATAGTAGAGAACTTCCAACAAGCAGACGGAAGTATCAAGATCCCAGAAGTCTTACAACCTTACTTTGGGAAAGATGAAATTAGTAGGAAGTAAAAGAGCTGTTCGCTCGCCAGAGTTCCATAAGAGGAAGGAACTAGAGAGGAAGTTGCGCTTAGGTCTCTTTGCCCTTCTGGCTTCTGCTGTTATTGTCTTACCAACATATTTTCTTGGTAGTGAGGCTCTTCAGGTTAGGAAGGTTTTTGTACAAGGTAATCTGGTTACCACAAGTATAGATATAGAGAGGATGGTTAGAGAGAGTTTGGTAGGTGAGTACTTGGGTCTTATCCCGAGGTCCAGCACAATTTTATTGTCAAAGAATATTATAGAGCAGAGACTCTTAGAGAGTGTCCCACGTCTTGCATCGGTACACCTCTCTCGTGAGGGGCTAAGTGGAGTATCGGTAGATGTGGTAGAGAGAGTACCGAAGGCTTTGTATTGTACTGACGAGTGTTACTTCTTAGATGGAGAGGGTTACATATACTCTGAGGCTCCAAATTTTGTCGGTGAGGCGTATCTAGAGTATAGAGATGAGAGTTTGCCCACTGCTCCAGTTGGTTCTTACTTCTTGCCGAAGGAGGACTTTGAGGAATTACATAATTTTGTTGAAAGCTTTAGAAGTCTTAATTTAAATCCAAAAATGGTTATGAAGAGTGGTGATGTCTATAAGGTGATACTAGAGGGTGATGTGGAAGTCAGGTGGCGAGATGACCAAGATATTTCCAAACTCTTTGTTGATCTCAGCTCTTTTATAAACGATGGCCAGCTAAAGAATCTCAAAATTGAGGATCTCTTGTATCTAGACCTTAGCTTTAACAACAAAGTGCACTGGGTGTACAAAGATGGGCGTTAGCCTTGCCCCGCTATGGCGCAGGTTGACAAATTTCTAGGGGGGTGTATACTGGAGAGTAGATAAGTACTTGGGTGGTTGTTGGGCTCTTTGAGCAAACCAAGAGGATTACGTGTTACCAATCGCGCTTGAGCTCACAGCAGAGCAAGGGCAAGGATTGGCCAGCTAGGGGAACCGGACCCGGTCTCCCGCGACTACATGGGCCCAGAACACGTATTGACTCAAGATGCGCTCGCTCCCAGCAACCACCCACCCCCTGCCCTCCAACTCCGTTGGAGGGCGTTTCATTTTATGTAAAATATTTTTATGAATTTTTGGAAAAGTTTGAAGAAGCCAATAATGGTTCTAGCTCCCATGGCCAACGTCACCGACGTGGCCTTCCGTCGTATCATTGCTAAGTATGGGAAGCCCGATGTTACTTGGACAGAGTTTGTCTCGGCCGACGGTTTAGCTCTTGCTCCAGAGGAGGGGAGGAAGAAATTACTAAAGGATCTTGAGTACATTGACGCGGAGCGTCCTATAGTCGCGCAGTTCTTTAGCTCCTCGCCTCAGAACATGAGGAAGGCTGCAGAGCTTGCGCGCGAGCTTGGCTTTGATGGAGTAGATATCAATATGGGGTGCCCCGACAGAAGTGTGGAGAAGCAGGGTGCTGGTGCGGCACATATCAAGAACCCCAAGCTCGCGCGCGAGGTTATCCGTGCTGCTAAGGAAGGAGCAAGAGACTTGCCAGTGTCGGTTAAGACAAGAATCGGTTACAACAAGAACGAGTTAGAAACTTGGCTACCAGAACTTCTTGCTGAGAGCCCAGCGGTAGTCACTGTCCACGCTCGTACAAGGAAGGAGATGAGCAAGGTTCCGGCTAGATGGGAGCATATAAAGAGGGCTGTAGAGATACGTAATGAGATGGGTGTAGATACTTTGATATTTGGTAACGGAGATCTTAAGGATATAGAAGATGCTAGGAAGAAGTGTAAGGAGACTGGTGCAGACGGAGCGATGTTGGGGAGAGCAATATTCGGTAACCCGTGGCTCTTTGCTCCACTTCGACAAAATGAGTTGTCTGCTCACGGTCAAGAGGGAAATTCGCGACCAACTCATTTTGTTTCAGTTGAAGAGAAGTTGAGAGTGATGGTAGAGCATACCAGAGCTTTTGAAGAGCTCTTGGGAGGTATGAAGAGCTTTGCTCTGATGAAGAAGCACTATAAGGCCTATGTGAACGGCTTTGATGGAGCAGTGGACTTGAGGGCAAGACTGATGGAGGCAGATAATGCACAAGAGGTGAGTGACATAGTAGAGAGGTTTTTTGTATAATTGAGAGACACGAGCAGTAGACCACTCTTTCTTGGGAGGATACATGATCCAAGGATATGTCTGAGGCTGCGTGAAGGCCTGATCTGGTGGGGGTCAGGCGTATGAGTACCAGTGCGTAGTGTCCGGGGGGAAGCTACGCACTGGTATACCCCCACCACATATGTGCCAATGGGGCACGATACATGACACCACGAAGTGGTGTCTCTTTTTATAAAACTTGATTTGACAAAAAAGGTGAGGTGTGCTAAGCTTAAGAGAGGTTGGTGGCAATAAGGTCTGTGGCCACGTACGGCAGATGCGTCTGTGATGAGGGCCCGGAATCCCTCTGATCGACAAACTCCGTCCGTGGCCCAGACAGCCACACCACGTACCACAACTTACGAGGTCCCAAATATGGGGCCTTTCGCTTTTTATAAATTTCTATAGCCTTTGACAAACTTAAGCTTTTATGATAAGAAGATAGGCGGAACGTTCCAACACATCCAACTCAAGCTACAAGGAGTAGCATATGCGAACCAAGCGGTTGGCTGGACTCGCGACCTTCTTGGTCGCCGTCCTTCTCTCGATGTCTGCTTGCTTGAACGAGCAGATCATCAGTCCTCCCAGCTACTGCGAGGTCAATCTTGACCTCGTGGTGACGAACTCTGGCTCAGCTCTTCCTATCGGAAGCTCTGACACCGTGTCGGTCGTGCAGACTGACAACTGTGACACGCGGTATACCTTCAACTTCGTGTCGAACAACGGCCACGTCTCTGTCACGAGACTCAGCCCTACTTCGGCACAGGTTACTGGTGTCTCGGCTGGCACCTCGGTCGTCACTGTGACGGCGGTGGAGGACACGAGTCGGCAGTTCCTCGTGACCTTCGTGGTCCCGAGCACTTCGTCGGCTAGCTCCATTGACTACACGCCACACTCGGGCGCCTTGGCTGTTGGGGACTCTGTCCTTGTCACAGCTCATTGTGTGCAAGGGTCGGACATCTCCGAGGCTTGCAACCCATTTTGGACGTCTTCTGACCCAGGAACTGTCACGCTTCGTGGCACTGGGCCAAATGGCACCGGCATGACAGCTTGGATGAAGAGGATCAAGGCTGGATCTGTGGGACTTTGTACTCAGTGGTCACGCACACGGAGTACTCCACAGAGGTGTTACACCAGATCCTAGGTATCGTGGCCCCAGAGACAGATTATTGTCTCTGGGGCTTTTCGTTTATAATACTTTGCATATGTCAGTCCTCTATAGGAAGTACCGCCCCAAGACGTGGAAGGATGTTACAGGGCAAGACCCCATAGTCTCTGTCTTGAGTAATCAGATCAAACTCGGCACAGTAGCTCACGCCTATCTCTTCGCTGGCTCTCGCGGTACAGGCAAGACCTCTGTAGCGAGGATCTTTGCGAGTGAGCTCAAGACAAGCCCAAGCGATGTCTATGAGATAGACGCCGCCTCCAACAACGGCGTGGACGAGATGCGACAGCTTAACGAGGCTGTGCATACCCTACCTTTCAACTCCAAGTACAAAGTCTACATCCTAGACGAGGCTCATATGCTCTCCAAGAGCGCTTGGAACTCCTTCCTAAAAACTTTGGAGGAGCCTCCAGCTCATGTCATCTTCATTCTTGCTACTACAGAGTTAGACAAGGTGCCTGAGACTGTGCAGTCTAGGTGTCAGTCTTTCGTTTTCAAGCGACCCAGTAGAGAGGTCTTGAGAGAGTTTGGTATAAACATCGCTAAGGCCGAGGAGAGGAAACTTGCTAAAGATGCTGCCGAGCTCGTAGCTCTCTTAGGAGATGGTTCTTTCCGCGACACGCACGGGATACTAGAGAAGGTCTTTAGTAGTACCAAGGAGAGAGAGGTTACTCGAGAGGAGGTGGAGAGAGTTACCGGAGCGCCAAACTTTGCTTTGGTACAAAATATTTTGGAAGCTATAGTAGACCAAGATCTTGAGAAGGGGATGCGAGCTATAGCTGAGGCGAGGAGGACAAATGCCGATATGAAGATCTTTAGTAGGCTTATCCTTGAGCATCTGCGTTACCTCTTCCTCATCCGTCTTAAGGCAGGGCTAGATAAGGATATTGAGGAGGAGACCTCAGAAGACGAGTTCAAGCTATTGAAGTCGTTGGGAGACAAGCCTGCCAAACATTTGAACGCCACTATTTTAGTAAAGTTTATAGAAGCTGTAGACTCTGTCTCTACCACGACCATCCCCGAGCTTCCACTTGAGATTGCACTAGCTGAGAGTATTTCTTAATTCCACCTTAAGTTTGGTTTGGTATGGTGCTTCCTTCTAAAGAACCACTTAGCCCCCTCAATCATAGCGATGTTTACAATACCAACAGCAACAACTCCAAGTACCCAAGTGAGAGGAAGAGCCGTGGTGTTGAAGATGCTTTGAAGCCCAGGGTAGTATATGCCCGCTATCATAAGAGAGATGCCTATGATAACTCCGATGTTTAAGTATTTGTTTGAGAAGACAGAGTAGCTAAGTATACTTTTCTCCAAACTCCTAACAGAGAAGGCTAGTATAAGTGTGTATGTCCCAAAGGCCGCAAAGATGAAGGACTGCACCATAGTCTTGTCGTAGCCCAACTTCATCATTGTGTAGTAGATGACAAAGAGCAGGATGCTGGTGGTAAGACCTATGACAAGGATCAAGAACTTCATCACAGGGTCAAAGAGATTTATGCTGCCTCTTGTTGGTTTGTGTGATAGCCTGTCAGACTCTCTCTCAAAGGCGTAAGAGATAGCAGGGAAACTGTCGGTAAAGAAGTTGACCCACAAGATTTGAAGTGGGTTGAGAGGCAAGGGGAGCCCCGTGGCCAAGGATCCTCCGATAAGTATGAGGCCATCCATCACGTTTGATAGCAAGTAGACCAAGACCTTGCGTATGTTACCAAGGATTTGTCTACCTTCTTCTATCGCAGCCACGATGGTCTCAAAGTTGTCATCTAATAGGACAAGGTCGGCGACACTCTGAGCTACTTCTGTACCTGAGCCCATAGCAATACCAACGTTGGCTTGCTTGATGCTTGGAGCATCGTTCACCCCGTCTCCTGTCATAGCCACAATCTCTCCCATATCTTGGAAGAGTTTGGCAATACGTAGCTTGTCTAGAGGTGTCACTCTAGCTATTACCTTAAGGTGCGGTAAGCGGGCTTTGAGTTCTTCTTCCGATATTACCGAGAGCTCTGAGGCATCTAGCACGGACTTATCGTCTATGTGCATGCCGATCTCTTTGGCCACAGCCATGGCTGTGCCTCGGTGGTCTCCTGTAAGGATAATTGTTTTGACCCCAGCTTCGTGGACATTCTTGATAGCGTTTTTAACACTGGTACGAACTGGATCGTGAAAGGTTATAAGTCCTGAGAAGGACAGGTCTGATATGTCTAAGTTTTTAGAGATTATGAAGTTTTCAATATCGGGGGCCTCCTTCACCGCTACACCAAGTACTCTCTCTCCAGCAAAGGCCAGAGAGTCTATCTTCTCTATCAGGTCTTGCTTCTCCTTGTCACTTAGTGCTGAGTGACGCACTAGTATCTCCGGCGCTCCAAAGAAGATGGTCAGGTGCTTACTACCTTCCTTTGTTAGAGTGACTGAGAACTTCTGCACAGCGTTGAAGGGCATCCTTTGGAAGACATCCTTTCTGTCAATAATATTATCAAGGGAGACTCCGCGAACTCCGGCCGATCTGGCCAATGCCACCTCCATAATCTTGCCGTTTATGTGCCAGCTGTCTGGGTTGTCGCTTGGGTTCTCTATAAGTACATCAATGTTCGCTAGAGCTCTGTGTAGGAGCTTGTCCTCCCCAATCCCAAAGGGGATAAGTTTGGACATAACCATCTTGGCCAGTGTGAGTGTACCTGTCTTGTCTGTCAGTATCACCGTGGTGCTCCCCAGAGCTTCAGCGGCTATTAGCTTGCGGACTACTCCCTTGCGTTTAGCCATCCTCTCAACTCCGACTGCGAGGATAACCGTTATGGATATAGGTAAGCCTTCTGGTATAGCAGAGACAGCTATCGCTACAGAGATAAGGAACATTTCAAGCAGAGAGTATCCGCTCAAGATACCTGCAACAAACACAACAGAGGTTATAAGGCCGAGCACCGCACTCGAGTAGAGGCTGAACTTGATGATGGCCTTCTGGAGAGGAGTCTTCTCACTCTCAGAGGTTGCGATGAGAGAGGCGATCTTACCAAACTCAGTTTGTAGTCCAGTACGGCATACGATGACAACTCCAACTCCTTGGGTCACCAAGGTTCCAGCGAAGACCATAGAGCTTTGGTCCGAGATGCCGGCTGATGCTGGAGAGGGGTCAACGGACTTTAAGACGGGGAGAGACTCTCCAGTTAGCACAGCTTCGTCTATTTGGAAGTCGTTTATAAACATCACCCTACCGTCAGCGGGCACACGGTCGCCTTGGTTGAGACGCACTATATCTCCGGGGACGAGGCTCTCGGCGTCTATCTCGCGCTCCTTGCCACTACGTATAACTCTAGCTCTCTGCTTGAGATACGTCTTGAGCTCTGCGAGGGCCCGCTCAGCCTTATTCTCCTGATAGAAGCCTAGAGCCGAGTTCACTACTACTGCTACGAAGATGAAGATTGCATCTCGGTAGTGAGAGACGGCGAGGGTTATAACTCCAGCTACGATTAGTACAAGTATGAGGGGGCTTGTCAGCTGGTTTAGAAGTATTTTGAGTTTGGCCGATTTCTTGGAGATCTTGATCGTGTTCTTGCCGAAGGTTGTCAGTCTGTCCTTGGCTTCCTCTTCAGACAAGCCTTCCTTGGTATCTGTTTTGAAGATCTGAGACACCTCTTCAGGGGAGAGGTGCCACAGCTTGTTTGTTTGGTTAGAGTTTGGATTAGTCATTACTACTTAAGATCAAGCTTACTCTTTAGGATATCACACGGATCAGTACAAAAAACCGCCTCTTACGAGGCGGTCAACCTATTTGTGTTTGTTATTAACGGTGTGGGCATCCGGCCCAGCAACATGGTCTACGCTTGCCTTGTGTCAGTTGTGAGCGAGTGCGCTCAAGTCTCGTTATTCGCGTCTCAGGCTTTATAGCGGAAGTGACAAGGCATATCCACTCGTTCCGCGCTAGGGGAGTGATATCTTCCCAAACAGCAAGAGCTTTAGGGTTGGCAAGAAGAACCTTTTGTAAGTCGGCAGGAACCTTGTGCACTGTGCCATGAGAGACTTTTTGCATTAGAAGAAAATTTAAAAGATGACCGTCTCGGGCCAGAACCGTGGTCGGTCAAGCCCACATTGACGGAATTAGCCTAATTTTAGCACTTTAGACGACGGGTCTCGAGCGTTTTAATAATTATCCCCACTTGACTATACCCCCTAGGGGGTATACCCTAAAAACATGGATAAACAAAAAACACTAGGACGCCGCCTGAAGCTTATAGAGGGCCAGGTACGAGGTCTACAAAAAATGGTAGAGAATGGTAAGTATTGCGTTGATGTTATTACCCAAACTTCGGCAGTTAAGCAGGCTCTCTCAAATGTGGAAGATCTCCTCTTGGAACATCATCTGAGCCATTGTGTAGTAGATCAGATCCAGAAAGGTAAGAAGGATAAGGCCACCGATGAGATCCTTAAAGTTTATAGGCTAAAACGGAAATAATTATGTCTGGTTCACTCACATTGCGAGTTCGAGGGATGCATTGCGCTTCATGTGCGGGAATTATAGAAAAAACTTTTAAGAAATCAGAGGGCGTGCATTCCGCGGAGGTTAATTATGGGACCGAAACTGCTCAAATTTCATTTGATACAAGTAAGACGAGCCCACAAGCACTCTCCAAGAAGATAGAGCCGTTAGGTTATTCCCTGGTTACTCTCAGAGCAGACGAAATGGGGATGTCTGCAGATGAACATGCAGCGCATCTTGGGTTAAATCAATCAAAACAGGAAAAGCTCACCGAGGTCGCAGACATGAGGACTAAAGTGCTTTTTGCAATTCCTATAGCAATTTTCGCTGCTCTAGTTATGGGTTGGGATATCCTCGCTCAATACGGAGTCGTATCAGAAATGGGTAGCGTTACGGAGGAATTTATTCACCATCTCCTGCCTATACTGGCAACATACATACTGTTCGTTGTCGGGAAGCCGTACCTCCTTGGATTTTACAGATTTATCATATACGGCAAGGCCAATATGGATACGCTGATCGGTATCGGAACTACCGCGGCATTTCTCTATAGTTTTGCTATCACTGCTTTTGAAGATACTCTCAGGCCATTTATAAATGTAGAGTACCAATATTACGATGTAACTATCGTTGTTATTACGTTTATAGCACTTGGTAAATATCTTGAAGCTCAATCTAAAATTAAGACTGGCGATGCCATAGAAAAACTCCTTAATCTCCAGGCTAAAACTGCTATAGTGATTCGTGATGGGAAGGAAGTAGAAATATCTGTGAGTGATGTTAAGCATGGTGATCTCATTATTGTAAAACCTGGGGCAAAAATCCCCGTAGATGGAGTCATCACCGAGGGTAGCTCATTTATTGACGAATCAATGGTTACGGGAGAGCCAATGCCGGCACAGAAAAAAGTTGGAGACAGCGTGGTATCTGGAACCATAAACACAAGCGGGTCATTCACTTTCAAAGCTACTAAAGTGGGTTCCGAGACATTGCTAGCACAGATCATAAAAATGGTTGAGGATGCTCAGGGTAGTAAAGCACCAATACAAGCTCTTGCTGATAAAATCTCGAGCATCTTTGTACCTATTGTTCTTGTGATTGCCTTCCTCACACTTGGAACATGGCTTGTCATTGGCTCCCAGTATCTAGGATTTTCACAAGCACTCTCATTTGGCCTTGTGTCATTCGTTGGTATCCTCGTCATCGCTTGTCCATGTGCTCTCGGTCTTGCCACCCCTACAGCTATCATTGTTGGTGTCGGCAAAGGTGCTAAGGAAGGGATACTAATTAAAGATGCTGCAACTCTTGAGAAACTTCATAAAGTAAATACAGTTGTGGTTGATAAAACAGGAACCATCACTAAGGGCAAGCCAACACTTGTAGATATACAGAATTTCTCAAGTCTAAAAGATAGTGAGCTGGTATCCATTCTAGCTTCGCTTGAGAAAAGGTCAGAACACCCAATCGCTCACGCTATTGTAAGCTACGCACAGGAGAAAAATATCTCAGTGACTGAGGTTACAGATTTTGAAGGCATACAAGGTAAAGGGCTTAAGGGTTCAATTAAAAACGTCGAATACTTTGTCGGCAACGCAAAGCTTATAAGCGATCTTGGGATTTCCTTCGATGTGATAAAACTTAATGAATTTACTTCACAAGGTAAGACCCCTGTTATCCTTGCCACCAAAGAAGAAGTTATAGGTTTTGTGATGGTGGCCGATGAGATCAAAGCTGAGTCTGTCGAGGCTGTTAAAAATCTTCATTCTCTAGGAATCAAAGTGGTCATGCTTACGGGTGATGATGAGAAAGCGGCCAAGTACATTGCGTCCCTTGTGGGAATTGATGATGTAGTCGCTCATGTCCTCCCTGAGGATAAGCTAAGAAAGATTCAGGAACTGCAGTCGCAGGGCCGAGTAGTGGCAATGGCTGGCGATGGCGTTAATGATGCTCCCGCGCTTGCACAAGCGGACGTAGGTATTGCCATGGGTACTGGTACAGATGTGGCGATTGAGTCAGCTGGTATTACCCTTCTCGGAGGCGACATTTCTAAGCTCGTAAAGGCAATTAAGCTCTCAAAGATCACGATGAAAGGGATCAAGCAGAACTTATTCTGGGCGTTTATCTACAACATCGTCGGTATTCCCCTCGCAACAGGGATTTTATATCCAGTCTTTGGTTGGCTCTTAAACCCTGTATTTGCTGGTTTTGCTATGGCTATGTCTTCGGTATCAGTGGTGTCGAATTCGCTTCGCATTAAAGCTAAGAGAATATAAATATGAACACATACACATTCCATGTTTCCGGCACCCACTGCGCATCCTGCAAAATCTTTATTGAAGATGTTTTAAACGAGCAAGATTTCATTCAAGAGGCCTGGGTGGATTTAAAGAAAGAAACTGTTGAAATAAAAATTGATAGTAACCAAGCTCCAGAAGAACTTGCAAAGGTTCTAACAACTAAAATTCAATCGAATGGGTATGTTCTGTCAGTAAAAAAAACAGAGAGAGAAATAGAAGTTGATGGAATAATTTGGAAAGCCTTACCTATTGGCCTTGGGATTTTAGTTCTGTTCTTCCTTTTACAGAAGTCAGGAATTCTTAATCTTGGAATTGGAGGGCAGACAACACCGATTACCAGTTTCATCATAGGCCTTATAGCGTCAGTTTCAAGCTGTCTAGCAATTGTGGGGGGCTTAGTCTTGTCACTCTCCGCAAAGATATCTCAAGATAACGTAAGTGATACAAAAATCTTTACCCTATTTCATACAGGAAGACTTATTAGCTTCGCAGTTTTGGGTGGTGTTCTAGGAGGAGTTGGAAGCGCTATAGGTATCAGCTTCACATTTACGGCAATATTGGGTCTCCTAGCATCAGTGGTAATGCTCTTATTGGGTCTTAACTTGGTGGGAGTATTCGCTAAGAATAAGATAGCCTTGCCATCAGGACTATTCAACTTCTTTAGAAGAATTGAACACAAAACATTTACGCCTTTAGCCCTTGGCTTTGCCACCTTCTTCTTGCCATGTGGTTTTACCCAGTCAATGCAGGTGACGGCCTTAAGTAGCGGGTCCTTCATGTCAGGACTTCTCATTATGCTTGCATTTGCCTTGGGGACACTACCGATGCTCGTACTTCTATCATTTGGATCAGCTTCCTTCGCTCATGGAAAACACGCCCCATTGTTCTTTAAGTCAGCTGGAGTAGTTGTAATTGGTCTTGGGCTATTCGCTCTTCTTGCCGGGCTAGCTGGATTAGGGATCATTAATCCGCTATTTAACATATAATTAATACATGAATAAAACCGCTTCAATTATTATCATGGTCGCGATTGTCGTAGGTATCGGCATCATATTTCTTGGGCAATCCAACAAAAACTCTGATTCAGCTCAATCAGTACAAAATGTTGAAATAAGAGATGGTATTCAGTATGTCACTATTGGAGCAAGAGGTGGATACTCACCTAGAGTGTCCACAGCTCAAGCCAATATCCCAACAAAATTAGTTGTTAAAACTAACGGAACGTACGATTGCTCAGCAGCGCTGGTTATTAAATCCATTGGGTATCAGAAGATTCTCCTGCAAACAGGAGAAGAGGTTATCGATCTGGGCACACCGCAGGTTGGTACCTTTAAAGGACTCTGCAGCATGGGTATGTATAACTTCTCTGTAAATTTTAATTAGCACATAAGTCACTGATACAATCGTTCCCTACGGCTCTAGGTCCTTCGATACTTTACTAGACTGCTGGGATACAGGGATTCGAACCCCAATTAATGGCTTCAAAGGCCACTGTCCTACCATTAGACGATATCCCAATACAGCTAGAATACTTGAATTTGAGCTCTAATTCAAATGTATTTCCCGACAAGGCAACGCCTTGTCGGGGGGCCTGTATTATCTTTTGATATAATTAGTTTATGAAAAAACTACTTATAATTTTAATCAGTATTTTGGTTCTTGGGGTTGGATATTGGCTGGTCTCTCCCTTGTTCATAGACAAGCGGGTATCTGAAGCTCTACCATCCCAAGTTGACGGAGAGGACTTACAGATTTTGTTCCAAGGAAATTTTGAAGGTTTTGATGAGGTACATTATGGTTCTGGCGAAGCCTTGATATTGGATGTTCAGGGCGAGAGAGTTCTTCGGTTTGAGGACAACTTCAACGTGGCCAATGGACCAGATCTCTTTGTGGGTTTTGGCAAAGACGGGGAGTACATTAAGGACTCAGAGATATCAAGACTCAAGGGCAACATTGGCTCTCAGAATTACGTCTTGTCCTCTGACTTTGATATAAGTAAGCACAACGAAGTTTGGATATGGTGTAAGGCCTTCTCCATTCCTTTTGCCAAGGTTAGGTTAATAGCTAGTTAGCTATGGAAGACAAGATACTAGAGGTTGCGTCACTCATCCTTGATTTTGGTAAGGTGCATAGGAAGACTTTGCATCAAGATGGGGAACGAGTTGAGACCGACACAGACCATACAGTGATGGTGGGGATACTCGGGGCATCTATCGCCAACCGACTCTATAAAGATCTAGATATTGGTCTCATCACTCAATTTGCTTTAGTTCATGATTTGGTTGAGGTACACGCTGGGGACACCGACACTCTCACTGGAGTGAGTGAGGACTCACAGAGGTTGAAGGAAGAGAGGGAGATTATTGCTCTAAGAAAACTTGAAGAATCTTTCGGCAAGGACTTCTCTTGGATACACGAGACAATAGACAAATATGAGAGACTGGATACTAAAGAGGCGAGGTTTGTTAAGGTCTTAGACAAGATAATGCCCAAGCTTACTGTCGTCTTGAACAATGCTGCTAGCATAAACAACAGATCCATCCCTAGGTCTGAGGTAGAGAAGACCTTTGATTTTCAAAGAGTGAGGGTAAGGGAGTGGGCCTATGATATGCCAGAGCTTGTAGATCTTTGGGAATACTTTGTGACCAAGGAATTAGATCTAATAAAGAATTAGTGAATTACGAAGGACCGACCTTCGTAATTTTTGCTACAATAAATAGATGACAATAGAACAAATTATATTTTGGGTTCTCTTAGTAGATGCGGTGAGTACGAATGTGATATTCCTCTTTGGACGTAGGTGGTATGTTGAGCATCTCCGTACTTTTAGTCGTTTTTTCCCACCGGCTTCTGGTTGGTCTTTGTACTATCTGGCGCTTATCTTATGGATAGGGTCTCTGCTCTATAGATAAGCCTCTTAAGTATTAAGCCTTAAAGCGCTGCATAGTAGGGTTGGCTTGCTTGACTTTTATGATAGAAAATGTTATTTAGTATGAATGAAAATTGCCATGAATATCACCCGCGAACCTTTGGCGGGGATAACTTCTACCACACTGAGTCTTTTGGACTGCTTACATGGGTCTAGCAACTCTTCTTTTGCTGGGATTGAGCTCAACGCTTTTCGTACTTTTAAGTCTCCGGTTATATACAGACACCTCTCTCCAGAGTGGTTTAGCCACCACGTGGTGAGTATTTGTGATTTCCCAATCAATAAGATTATAAGAAAATCTAGAACCCTAAAAGAAGTTGAGCAAAGTTTCAGACCCATCATTGAGACAGTTAGGGAGTTTATCCGTAAGGAGCGCCCAGATGTTTTCCTTATACAAGGAACTTATTATGTGCCTTGGGTTATTTCAATTGCGGCTAAGGAAGCAGGGATTCCAGTAGTGCTTTGGTATGCTGGAGTCCTAACGAAAGAGGTTGAGCATATGACTCCTCACTTTAAAAAGATATTTCTTGAAATGGAAAGATCTATAGTAAGGAGAGCCAGCAAGATCATCTTCCCATCTAAGGTGTGTAAGGAGATTGTTTATGAAAAGATATCAAAATTGCGCACAGTAAAGAACGGAAGCGTTATTCCAAACCCTATTGCTCCAATGTTTACTCGGACAACCAAGATTGAGTTACCTGTACAAAACAGAATTGCTTTTATTGGGAGACATACACCTATAAAAAATGTTCAAGAATTTTGCTCAATACACAAAAGACTTTTAAAGGAGGGTTGGGACCACACAGCAACCTTAGTTAGTGATATTAATAAGAGAGATTTAAAGAAGATTCCAAAGTCAATTAAGGTGGTTTCCAGTATGTCTCTTAGCGAATTGGGAACATTTTATTCATCACAAGGACTTATTATTAGTCCATCACACTTTGAAACTTTTGGTAACGTCCCCATAGAGGCTGCTTGTGTTGGTATTCCAGTTTTAGTTAGCCAGAATATGGGTTGTGCCGAGGTTCTAAAGGCATCTGGACTCGAGAGGATGGTTATTGATTTTAGTGACAAAGACCTTGTTGTTTCAAGAATCATAGAGTTATGTGGACAGCATATTTTACCCAGACAAATTAATAATCTAAAGAAAAGAGTTGATACAAAATATGTGGCAAACGAAATAATGTCAGTTATAAAGTGCCAACAGAAACGAGAGAGTAAGAAGTAGAATTTGGTTTGTGTAATTGGGTATTTTTGACTATAATATATTTCTTATTATCAGTAATCAAAAATAACATGGACGAGACCAAGAAGTGTCCTGTATGTGGCAATGACCCATGTACTTGCCCAGCGCCTGAGACTCCAGCAGCCCCAGCTCCAGCTCCTGAGACTCCAGCTACTCCAGCTGAATAGTCTAGGAAAAAACAACCCCCTCTCGAGGGGGGTTGTTTTTATATATCATAGGGATGGTTTATTGGCGGTTGGTGTTATAATCTTCTTAGAGTTTGCTCTGTCTAATATTCGCTAATTTATAAATTATGAAAAGATTAACACCTTTCTTAGTAGTGTTTGCTCTGCTTGCCTTTGTACAGGTTGCGAGTGCACAGACTGTTGTCGTCTCTGGTAATACTTCAACAGGGGAGAACCAACCCGGTTGGCTTTTCAACAGAGATGTGACTACCGCAACTCCGTTTGAGTTCAATACCAACGCATCAAGTATTGGTAGTGGCAGTCTTTATGTATTACCTATCGGAGTTACTCCAGCTGATAAGTTCATCGGAGAGAACTTTGTAGCAGCCCAGATAGCAGACGTAAACTCTATCTCCTATGACTTCATGATAGGAGCTGGTGGAGATGCTACAGACGCTAACCACTTCTACATGAGCGTCTATGCGAACTTCGGAGTCTCTGACCCAAACAAGTTCTATGATTGTAGATACAACGTGGTGCCTGCAACAGGCTCAACTCTAGACTTTACTACTGTTACCTTTGATCCAACTCTTTCGTACCCAGTAACCAGAAGCTCTACTTCACCAACAGCATCTTGTCCATCATCTCCAGCAGATATGGGTTCTGGAGCAGTTATTAGAGTCTTTGCGCTTAACGTAGGCGACACCTCAGCAAGTGATGTCGGCTTAGATGGTTACTTGGACAACGTGGTAGTAGACCTTGCTAGTGGAGCAACGACTTATGACTTTGATCCAGCTCCTACCACTGCCGTTACTAAGGATGACTGCAAGAATGGTGGCTGGATGACCTTGGGCTTTAAGAATCAAGGCCAGTGCATTAGAGAGTTCAACACCAGCAAGGATAGTCGTTAACACTTTACTTGTAGGATGAAAAGAAAAAGCGCCCAGGTCTGTATGACCTGGGCGCTGTCGTTCCTTGACGTGTGGAAGTTATCCGCCGTAGCCTGCCGGCTTCGCGTGAGCATCCCAGAAGTGGGTGCCGTCGACGGAGCCGTGCGAGAGGACGACTTGGTACTCGTTCCAGATGCAGTACCCGCCGTCAGGCAAAGGAGTGCCAGACGCACCACAGGAGCCGACCCACTTGATCTTGTAGTGCCAGCTCTCCTGACTACCGTTCGGTACCTGACCGTTCCACTCATTGTTGGTCCAGGCACCGGCGCAGTTCTCGGGAGTGCGGTTGGCGTTGCAGTTCTCCCACGCGCGGTTCCACTTCATGACGAGGTGGTCGTTGGCGTAGGTCGGGTCACCCCAGACCTTGCCATCGAGCACGCGGTCGACGCCGTCGGCAGCACCGTTGAAGATGCCAGCGACCTCGTTGTAGCCGTACTCGTCGAAGGCCGAAGCCGTGTTCTCGATCAGGGCGCGAGCCAAGGGAGCCGTGAGAGGCTCCTCGGCGCAAGCGCCGATCACGAAGGCGAAGAGGAAGGCGAGGGGCATCAGGAAACGCTTCATCATCCGGTAACTCCTAAATGAAAGTACAGTAGTAGAGACCCCGTGTCGCTACTAACCACTATCTTAATACACTTATTTGATATTGTCAATATCTTAGCAAAAGTCTTGTGTTGGGTGGTATAATGGTTGATATGGAAAAAATAATTGTCACAAACAACGGTGGTTGTCTTGGATCTTTGTGGGCGATAGGCTGGCTCTTTACCATAGGATACTTGAAGCTCTCTTTCTGGAAGGGGGTCTTGGCTATCTTTATCTGGCCATACTACATTGGGGTTCACTACACGAAGCACCATAACTAATTAGGAATTTATGAAGAATATTTTAGCTGTATTGGTAATTTTGGTGTTGGGGGTTGTTGGTTTCTACGCGCTTAACACTTATATCTACGAGGAGAAACAAGCTGACTTTGTCGTAGGAGAGACAGTATCAAAGTCGGGCAAGGTCCTCTCAGTAGATACAACACAAATAGCTTTTGATGGTCCGTACCTACTCACCCTTGAGTCGGAGGATGGAGAGTTGAATACCATTGCCTTACCATCTATGGGACTTCCACTTTGTGAGGCTTACACAGCAAAGAAGATTGGAGACATTAACCTTATTAAGGCTGGTGAGATGATAGATGTGCGAGGTGAGGTGGGTGAAGACGGTTCCATAGTGCCTTGTAACTCAAGTGACCACTATCTGACAACTACCCCTATAGTGGTAGATGATTTTGAGGGTGAGGCTGACCCAAGCAAGATGACTTTGGGTATGAAGACGTGGCGTTGGATTAGGTCAGAGTACAACGACGGTAGAGTAGTCACTCCTAATATGGCAGACAAGTTCAATCTCACCTTTAACACCGACGGCACCTTTGGGGCGTCTACAGATTGCAACGGCATTGGTGGCAACTATACAGCTAAGGACGGTGAGATATCCTTCAGTCAGATGATATCAACTTTGATGTATTGCGAGGGATCACAAGAGAGCGAGTTTAGAGACTCTTTGGCAAACTCAACTTCTTATCACTTTACCTCCAAAGGAGAGTTAATTCTTGATCTTAAGTTTGACAGTGGGTCAGTAATTTTTAGATAGAGCTCGGTTTTCCTATAGGTTTGCTATAATTAGGATAAATGTATCTCAAGTCCATTGAGCTCTCGGGTTTTAAGTCCTTTGCTAAGAAAAGCGAGCTCTCCTTCAGCTCATCTATATCGGCTATTGTTGGGCCAAACGGGTCTGGGAAGAGTAATGTCGCAGAAGCTTTCCGCTTTGTACTAGGTGAGCAGTCTATAAAGAGCCTCCGAGGCAAGCGGGGAGAGGATTTGATATTCAACGGAGGAGGTGGAGAGACCAAGTCTAATCGTGCCTCGGTTAAGGTGGTCTTTGACAATAGCAAGAAGACTTTTGGTATAGACTTCCCTGAGATTTCCATAGAGAGAGTTGTGCATCGAGATGGAGTTAATGAGTATCTTATAAATGGGAGTCAGGTTCGTCTCAAGGATGTTATAGAGCTCTTAGCACGAGCTCACATAGGAGCATCAGGACACCACATCATCTCTCAAGGCGAGGCCGACAGGATACTTAGCTCTACAGACAAGGAGAGGAAGAGTATTATTGAGGATGCTCTTGGACTGAAGATTTATCAATACAAGAGAGCTGAGAGCGAGAAGAAGCTCGATAAGACTTTTGAGAACATTTCTCAGGTGGAAGGTTTAAGGAAGGAGATCGCTCCGCACTTGAGATTTTTGAAGAAGCAGGCCGAGAAGATAGAGAAGGCCGAAGGCCTCCGAGAGGAGTTGCTCAAGTTGAGTCTTGAATATTTCAAACGAGAGAGTGACTACATAGAGAGTGAGAGGTTGGCAGTGAAGCAGGGATTAACACCAATTGAGAGCGCCTTAAAGGGCTTGCACGAGGAGTTGGCCGAAGCTAAGAAGATTTTAGAAAAAAGCTCTAAGGACAAGGACAAGCATATAGAAGTTCTAGAGCTTGAGAGTGAGATCGCTGGAGCTAGGGTGCATAAGGATGCTCTTGTAAGAGAGCTTGGTAAGATCGAGGGTCTCATAGGAGCAGAGGAGCGCACCATAGAGAAGGAGAGAGTACTCTCGGCAAGCGACGATACTAAGATGATAAGGCTTAAGGACGTAGAGAGTCTCTACGAGGAGCTTAGTCTTATCACAGCTTTAGAAAAAATCTTTGAGAAGTTGCGCGACTTCATCAAAGCAAGGAAGCACGATTTCAACTCTACGGTAATACTTGATGCAGAGAAGTCTCTAGAGAAGTTGTATAAGGACAAGAGTAGGGTGGAGAGTGATGTGAGAGAGGTTGAGAGTAAGGAAGCAAAGTTAAGGGAGAAGTATGAAGAGTTGAAGCAGAGGATAGAGAAGGACAAGGACTCCTCTCGAGATGCGGAGAAGGCGGTCTTCCGCATAATGTCGGAGGAGAACGAGCTCTTAGCCAAAAAGCAGGGATTAAAGATTAGGGAAGAACGTTTAGAGTTAGAGGACAAGGAGTTCAAGCGTGACCTTGCAGAGCTTGGGCACATGATAGGGCCAGAGGTTTTGAGATATAAGGACGAGTTGCCAGTAGTTTTTGAAGAGCGGGGCAAGCAAGTAGAGAGGAAGCGAGATCTTGAGAGGCTAAAGATCCGTCTTGAGGAGTCGGGGATTACTGGTGCGGGGGATGTACTCAAGGAGTTTAAGGATGTTACAGAGAGAGACGAGTTCCTCGCTCGAGAGCTCTTAGACTTGGAGAAGTCTGCAGAATCTCTCAAAGCTTTGATAAAGGACTTGGAGATCCGTCTCCACGAAGAGTTCTCTCAAGGTTTGACCAAGATAAACAAGGAGTTTAGAGAGCTCTTCTCCCTTATGTTTGGTGGTGGCGAAGCCTCACTCTCTCTGGTGAAGGAGAAGAAGAGAGTCGTAGAAGAGTTAGAGCTTTTGGGTGAGCCCGTAGAAGAAGAGAAGATAGAAGAAGGTCTTGAGATTGCTGTGAGTCTTCCGAGGAAGAAGATACGAGGGCTTATGATGCTCTCTGGTGGAGAGAGGGCTCTTACCTCCATAGCTCTTCTCTTTGCTATCTCAGCGGTGAATCCGCCACCATTTATCATTCTTGACGAGACAGACGCAGCGTTAGACGAAGCCAATTCTAAAAAGTATGGCGACATGGTAGAGAAGCTTTCTAAGCACTCTCAGTTAATCCTTATAACTCACAACAGAGAGACGATGTCCCGCGCAGGGATTATCTATGGAGTTACGATGGGCTCTACCGGAGTCTCCAAACTTCTCTCTATTGCGTTTGAAGAAGCAGTAGAAGTAGCTAAGTAGTTTTATATAAATGTGAAGTCAAGAGTCTTGCGTTCTAGGTCGGTGTTTAGGAGTTTTACTTTAACCTTGTCGCCTAGAGAGTACTTCTTGCTAGTACTCTTACCAACCACAGCATAGAGCTTCTCGTTTAGCTCGTAGAAGTCATCGGTCATCTCCTTGAGTCTAACCATGCCGTCGGCCTTAGTCTCCGCTTCTTCTACGTATACTCCCCACTCAGAGACTCCAGAGACAATAGCGTCAAACTCTTGCCCAACACGCTCACTCATATACTCAACTTGCTTGTACTTGATGCTTGACCTCTCGGCTTCAGCAGCCTCAAGCTCTCTCTCAGAGGATGCGTCAGAGAGTCTTTGGTACCTTGCTACTTCGTCAGCCTCTACTTTGCCGTGCTTTAAGTATCTCTGTAGGAGTCTGTGGACCATAAGGTCGGGGTAACGTCTGATGGGAGAGGTGAAGTGTGTGTAGTACTCAAAGGCCAAACCGAAGTGGCCAATGTTGCTTGTAGAGTAGATTGCTTTAGACATACTTCTTATAGAAGCAGTTTTGATCAGAGCTTCGGCTGGAGAGCCTTCCACCGAACGGAGCATCTTGGTAATGTCTTCTGCCGTGGTCTCTCCGTCCTTGTGCTTCAGCTCAAAGCCTAAGGCTTTGACAAATGTGGCTAGGTTTATGATCTTCTCTCTATCTGGCGCATCGTGGATGCGGTAGACCACAGCGGCCTTGTTGTTGCCGTTGGTCATAAGGTGCATATACGCTGCTACTTCTCTGTTTGCTAGAAGCATGAAGTCTTCCACGAGTTTGTGTGTATCCTTCCTAACCTTTCTAAGGACTTTTATAGGCTTACCCAAGTCATCAAGCACAAACTTTACTTCGTCGGACTCAAACTCTATAGCTCCCTTCTTAAACTTCTCCTCTCTTAGTTTGTAAGCAATTTGGTTTAGGGTGTTTAGTTCTTCAAAGAGAAGTCCTTCTTTTTTATCCAATATCTCTTGAGCTTCTTCGTAGGTGAAGCGTTTGTCGGAGTTGATCAAAGTTTTACCGAACCATCTTTCCTTGACCTCACCCTTCATATTCATTACGAAGATCGCTCCAAATGCATACTTGTCCTCATTGGGGTTAAGCGAACAGAGGTCATTTGAGAGTATCTCTGGGAGCATTGGTATAGTACGGTCTACAAGATAGATAGAAGTGCCTCTCTTTATAGCTTCGTCGTCTAAGGCAGTCTTCGGAGTGACGAAGTGAGACACATCTGCAATGTGAACCCCTATTTCATAATCACCATTCTCTAATTTTTTTATAGATATTGCGTCATCAAAGTCTTTAGCATCGGCGGGGTCTATGGTAAAGGTGGTTGTCTGTCTAAAGTCCTTCCTATCTAGAAGATGGTCTTCTTTGGCCCACTTATCCTTCCACTCTTTAGCTTCTTGCTCTACCTCTTTAGGGAAGCCAACTTCAAAGCCAGAGCCATAAACAATAGCCTCCATCTCGGCATTGTGCTCTCCAGCACGGCCTATGACTTTTATTATTTTTCCTTGAGGACTTTTGAGAGGGTCTGGCCAAGAGATAAGCTCAAGCAAGACTTTGTCTCCATTTTTGGCACCAACATTTTCGGTGATGAGGAAGTCTCTATAGACTCTCTTGTCGTCTGGTATGACAAACCCTTCGTCGAAGTCTCCGACAAATTGGGTCCTCCTCCTTTTGAGAATCTCAAGCACTCGAGCCTGCTTTCTGCCAAAGCGTTCTTGACTTAGAACTTCTACTTTGACGATATCACCGTTTAAAGCAGTGTTTATATTTTCTGGTTGAATCTCAAGATCTGTGTCAGTCTCAAGGATGGGGAAGTACCCCACCCCCTTACCTGTTACCTTGATAACTCCCTCTAGGGTTTTGTCCATAAGTTTGCCTACTATAGCAAATTCTGTTAGAATTCGCCCCATGCTAAAAATGAGGCTTCAGAGAGTAGGTAGGAAGCACGACAACGCCTTTCGCGTTGTTTTGACCGAGTCAGAGAACTCATCTAAGTCAGGTCGCTTCAAGGAGATCCTTGGTTCTTATGATCCTCGTAAGACCGTAGACCTTCTTAAGACCGATAGGATTAAGTATTGGCTAGAGAAGGGGGCTATACCTACTGGCACTGTCCACAACCTATTTGTTACCCACAGGATTCTTGATTCCAAGAAGATGAACGTCCTACCCAAGAAGCACCCAATTGTTAAGGAGGAGGTTGTAGCTGAGGAAGCTCCTGCTACCACCGAGGCTCCAGCCGTTGAAGCCACTCCTATAGCCGAGACTCCTGCACCAGAAGCACCTGCGATAAGCGAAGTTGAACCCGTGGTAGAATCTACTGAGGCTCCCGCCGAGACCAAGGCGGAGTAGTCTGCTCACTGTTATTTCCGATAACTCCGAAAGTATATGCTAGATGACATACAGTTTCTTGAATTTTTGATAAAGGCGTTGGTAGACCATCCAGATGATGTGAAGATCAAGAGGACAGTAGACGAGATGGGTGTCCTTATGACTCTTGATGTAAACCCAGAAGATATGGGCAAGGTGATAGGTAGACAAGGCAATACCGCAAAGGCGATACGTATTCTCTTGCGTGTTGTGGGTATGAAGAACAATGCTCGTGTGAACCTAAAGATCAATGAGCCTGCCGGAGGTAGAACCTTTGCCCCAATAGAGGAGAGCTACACCCCTCGCGCTTCAAAGACGATTGATGAAGCAATGGAGGACTTGAACCTCGACTAGTCTAGATGCATTTCCACATTATTACACTCTTCCCCAAAGCTTTTGACTCCTATCTCGGCGAGTCTATCCTTAAACGTGCCATAGAGGACAAGAAGCTCAAGGTCTCCTTCTACAACCCACGCGACTTTGCCGACAACAAGTGGGCTCGGATAGACCGACCTCCTTATGCTGGTGGTCCGGGGATGGTTATCCAAGCAGAGCCAGTCATTAAAGCAATAGAGAGCGCGATAAAGAAAATAAAGAGTAAGAAGTACAAAATAATCTTCTTAAGTCCGTCTGGTAAGCAGTTTACAAACGAGTATGCCAAGAAGACTGCCAAGGCTTACAAAGACATCATCATCATCTCTGGCAGATACGAAGGTATAGACGCAAGGGCGAAGAAGGTTTTTAAAACAGAGGATGTATCTGTGGGTCCATTTGTACTAACTGGAGGCGAGTTGCCAGCGATGCTTATGATAGATGTTATCTCACGCCAAGTAGAGGGTATCCTAGGCAACCTAGACTCACTTGAGGAGTCTCGTACTGCTAGTCCAGATGTATATACTCGTCCAGAAGTTTTTACCCACAAAGGCAAGAAGTACGCTGTGCCCAAGGTCCTCTTGTCGGGTCACCATAGCAAAATTGAGGAGTGGAAGAAAGGGAGGAAGAAAGCTTAGAGAGTTGCTATAATAGTTTTAGGCAATGTCCCTTCCACACGGAGGACAGATGCGTACCAACGATGTTGGTCTGGCTGTCAGTTCTAGTGGGAAGACGGAGAGTACTTGCAACAAGAGTGAGCTGGGGTTATGTTCTGATGTGTTGTCGGAGTGTCCGACTCTCTCAGAAGAGATTCGTCCCAAAGCCGGTTATCAGCTGGTGATGGGTTCGATAGCGACACCTCACAGCACTCTTAAGTACTTGTTCAATGGAGATGTCTGATCTTCAAAGACCGCCCTCGGGCGGTCTTTTCCTTTCCATACACGACAAGGCAACGCCTTGTCGTAAGTTATCCACATATTTTTACCAAGGGGAGGGCTTGGGAAGGGGGGTTGACGGGTTTGGGGGAGGAGAGTATACTTCTTCCCACTTCGAACCGATTGAGTTACGACCTAAGAAGGCAGTAATAGGGAGAATTATTAGCCTCTGTTTGTAAATTTAAATAAAGAATGTCGACAAAAACCTCGGCTAGACCGCAGAAGTTCTTCGGTCGTTTCCGAGAGCCATTAACTGAGATGCCGAATCTCGTGGTCTCTCAAGTTGAAAGTTTTAAGTGGTTGATAGAGAAGGGCCTTAAGGAAGTCTTTGAAGAGTTCTCATCTATAAAGGATTTCTCCGAGCGTAAGTTCCAACTGGACTTCGTTGGTTTTGAGCTAGATAAGCCAAAGATGAACGAGTATGAAGCGAAGGAGAAGAAGACCTCTTACGAGGCACCTCTTCGTGTACGTATCAAGCTAAAGAACTTCATCCAGAAGACCGAGAAGGAGCAAGAGATCTTCATGGCGGACTTCCCACTTATGACGGACCACGGAACCTTCATCATCTCTGGTATTGAGAGAGTTATCGTTCCACAGCTTGCACGATCCTTCGGTGTCTTCTTCACTTCCCAAGAAGTTAAGACCAAGAAGACCTTCGGTGCCAAGATTATCCCAGCTCGTGGAGCTTGGATTGAGTTTGAGACTGACTTTGACGGAGTTATCAACGTTCGTATAGACAGGAAGAGGAAGTTCCCAGTAACCACTCTTCTCCGTGCCTTCGGTGCCAACACCAACGAGAAGATCCTAGCTCTCTTTGATGGTATGCCAGAGGCCAAGCACTATATAGAGAAGACTCTAGCCAAGGATCACACCACTTCTATAGACGATGCATCTATTGAGATACATAAGAGACTTAGAGATGGCGACCTAGCTTCTGCAGAGAACGCTCGCGAGTTCGTGAAGTCTATCTTTGACACTGAGAGATACGACCTCTCTCGTGTTGGACGCTTCCGCTTCAACAATCGCTTTGAGCTAAAGCAGACAGATAAGGAGATGGATAAGAGAACTCTCTCTCTTGAGGATCTTCGTATTATCGTCTCTCACATCATAACTCTCAACACCACTCCAAACTCAATGGCAGACGACATAGACCACTTGGGTTCTAGACGTGTTAGGTATGTTGGTGAGCTCTTCCAGCAGAAGATTCGTGTTGGTATGGCTCAGATCAAGAGGAACATCCAAAACAGGATGTCTACTATTGATACCGACGTCACACTCCCAGTGCAGTTCATCTCTCCTAAGCCACTTCAAGCGAGGATGAAGGAGTTCTTCACCACCAACCAACTCTCGCAGTTTATGCAACAGACCAATGCCCTTGAAGAGCTTGAGCACTTGCGAACTCTCTCAGCCCTAGGTCCTGGAGGTCTTAACCGTGCTCGTGCAGGATACGAGGTGCGCGACGTTCACCCATCTCACTACGGAAGACTTTGCCCTATCCACACCCCAGAAGGTCCAAACATTGGTCTTATCTTGCGTTTAGCTTCTTACGCTAGAGTCAACGACTTCGGCATGATTGAGACTCCTTACGCAGTGGTAAAGGACGGCAAGATTACAAGTGAGATAAAGTATTTAAACGCGCTTGAGGAAGAGCAATACAACATTGCTCACGCAGCTACTCCAGTTGAGGGCGACAAGATCGTGCCTGAAATTGTAGATGTTCGTCATAAGGGAGAGCCTCAGACTGTGCGTCGTGCACAAGTAGACTTCATTGACGTGGCCACCAACCAAGCCTTCTCTATCGCTACATCTTCTATCCCATTCCTTAACCACGATGATGCAAACCGAGCACTCATGGGTTCTAACATGCAGAAGCAGGGTACTCCATGTATCATCCCAGAGGCACCTCTAGTTGCAACTGGTATTGAGGAGAAGGCAATGAGAGACACAGGTAGACTTGTGATAGCTCCAGTAGCCGGCACCATCTCATATGTAGATGGCAAGTCTATCGTGCTTACAGACAATAAGGGAGATGACCACGAGTTTAAGCTTGTGAACTTCTCTATGACCAACGGCTTCACCGCTTTCCACCAGAGACCATCTGTTGAGGTTGGACAAAAGGTTAAGAAGGGCGATGTCTTAGCAGACACTTCCTCATCTGAGCACGGTCAGTCAGCACTTGGGCAAAACATTTTGGTTGCCTTCATGAGCTGGTCTGGTGCTAACTACGAAGACGCCATCATTGTCTCCGAGAGATTGGTGAAGGAGTCCAAGTTCACCTCTATACACATTGAGGACTTTGAGGTCAGTGTTCGAGACACCAAGCTGGGACCTGAGGTTACTACTTGTGACATACCAAACGTAGGTGAGAGTAAGCTCAAGAACTTGGCAGAGGACGGTATCATCCGTGTTGGAGCAGAGGTTCGCCCTGGAGACATCTTGGTTGGCAAGATTACTCCAAAGGGTGAGAGTCAGCTAACACCAGAGGAGAGACTCTTGAGGTCACTCTTTGGCGAGAAGGCAAGAGATGTGAAGGATACCTCAAAGAGGATGGAGGGAGGCAAGCGAGGTCGTGTTATCTCTGTCCAAGTGTTCTCTCGTGAAAGAGGAGACAAGCTAGACAGCGGTATCATCAAGAAGATTTATATTCAAGTTGCTCAACTAAGGAACGTATCTGTCGGAGATAAGCTCGCAGGACGTCACGGTAACAAGGGAGTTATCTCAAGGATCTTACCTGTTGAAGACATGCCATACATGGCAGATGGTACTCCTATAGACATCATCCTTACTCCACTCGGCGTGCCAAGCCGTATGAACCTAGGACAAATCTTAGAGCTACACTTAGGTCTTGCTGCTAATACTCTAAACTACCAAGCTGTTGTACCTCCATTCGTTGGAGCAAATGATAGCGAGATTAAGGAGGAACTAAAGAAGGCAGGATTCAAAGAAGATGGCAAGATGAAGCTCTTTGACGGTCGTACTGGAGAGGCCTTTGACCAAGAGATCTCGGTTGGTTACATGTACATCTTGAAGCTCCACCACATGGTTGAGGACAAGATACACATGCGTTCTATTGGTCCATACTCACTCATTACCCAGCAACCTTTGGGCGGTAAGGCACAAAACGGAGGTCAGAGGTTCGGAGAGATGGAAGTGTGGGCACTCCTAGGTCACGGTGTTGGACACACTCTTCGTGAGATGCTTACTATCAAGTCTGACGATATCCAAGGTAGGTCAGCAGCCTTTGACTCTATTGTTAAGGGAGAGAGGATCCAAGAGCCTGGGACACCAGCATCATTCAACGTCTTAGTGAACAACCTAAGAGGCTTGTCCTTAGATGTGGACGTTAATAAGAGACGAGAGGAAACCAATAACCAATAACGACCATGACTAACAACAACAAGAAAACAATTGATACCAAGGACTTCACCTCGCTTACAATAAAGCTTGCAAGTCCAGAGCGCATCAAGGAGTGGTCGTTCGGTGAGGTGACCAAGCCGGAGACCATCAACTACAGGACTCAGAGAAGCGAGAGGAACGGACTCTTTGACGAGAAGATCTTCGGTCCAGACAAGGACTTTGAGTGTTACTGCGGTAAGTATAGAGGTATTAGATACAAGGGTATTGTATGTGAGAAGTGTGGAGTGGAGATTACTCGCTCTATAGTTCGTCGTGAGAGGATGGGCCACATTGAGCTCGCTTCTCCGGTTGCGCACATTTGGTTCCTTAAGAACGTACCATCAAGGATCTCTCTTGTGATGGGTATCCCAGTAGCAGACCTTGAGAAGGTTATCTACTTTGCTGGTTACATTGTTACCTCTGTATCAGAGTCAGAGAAGAATAGGGTCTTGAAGGATTTGGACTCTGAGTTCAAGAGTAAGGTTAAGAGCTTGCATGATGACAAGGCTAAGGAGGCTCTAAAGGAGCTCGCTCAGCAAGCTAAGAAGGATATAGAGTCTCTTGTGCCAGGAAGGGTCTTGGATGAAGTTGAGTACCATCGTTTTGGTATGAAGTACTCAACTATCTTTGAGGCGGGTATTGGTGCAGAAGCAATCTTTGAAATCCTAAAGTCTTTGGATCTCAAGAAGTTACATGCCGAGATAGAAGAGCAGATAACTAGAGCTCCTGCTACAGAGTTGGTCCGTCTACACAAGAGAGCTTCTACCGTACAGTGGTTGATTAGCTCAAACATCCGTCCTGAGTGGATGTTCCTTACTCGTATACCGGTTATCCCTCCAGCAATTAGACCAATGGTTCCACTAGATGGAGGTAGATACGCAACATCTGATGTAAACGACCTATACCGTCGTGTGATAAACAGGAACAACCGCTTGAGGAAACTTAAAGAGATTAATGCTCCAGATGTGATCCTCCGCAATGAGAAAAGAATTCTTCAGGAGGCAGTAGATGCACTTATAGACAACACTATAAGACATGGAAGCGCTGGTGGAAGTCAGGCACAGAGGAGACCTCTTAAGAGTTTGTCTGACAACCTCAAGGGTAAACGCGGTCTCTTCCGTCAGAATCTTTTGGGTAAGAGAGTAGACTACTCTGGTCGCTCAGTTATCGTTGTTGGTCCAGAACTCAAGCTCCATCAGTGTGGACTTCCAAAGCATATGGCCTTGGAACTCTTCAAACCTTTCGTCATTTCAGAGCTATTGAAGCGCGAGCTAGCTTACAACATCCCTGGTGCAAGACGTCTTATTGAGGATGCTATACCAGAGGTATGGGCAATCTTAGAAGAGATTATTAAGAACAAGTATGTGCTCCTAAACCGCGCACCTACACTACACCGCTTGGGTATACAAGCCTTCCAGCCAATCTTGATTGAGGGTAATGCGATACAACTTCACCCTCTAGTATGTACAGCCTTCAACGCGGACTTCGATGGAGACCAGATGGCTGTACACGTGCCACTCTCGGACGAGGCTCAAGCTGAGGCTAGACTCATTATGGCAGCGGACAAAAACATCCTAAAGCCGGGTAACGGTGAGCCTGTTGTCACCAACAAGATGCTAGACATCGTCCTTGGTACTTACTGGATGACTCGCATTATTGCAGGAGAAAAGGGAGAGAACTCCTTCCACTCAAGTCCAAACGCATCTATTACAGCATACGACTTCGGAGCTGTGGCTATGAGAGCCAAGATAAAGGTCTTGGCAACTGACTCAGAGAAGTACAAGCATCTTGACGGTAAGATCTTTGAGACATCTGTCGGTAGGCTACTGTTCAACTCTGTGCTTCCTTCGGACTACCCATACATCAACCATGAGATGGATAAGAAGAAGATGGGAGAGTTGGTAGACGACCTTATTGAGAAGTATGGCATTGAGAACTTGCCTGCAATCGCTGACAAGATCAAGAGCTTCGGCTTCAAGTATGCAACTCAGTCTGGAGTTACATGGGGGTTAGACGACGTTAAGATCCCTGAGGAAAAGTCTAAACTTGTAGAGAAGGGTAGAAAGGAGGTTGAGAAGGTTATAGAGCAGTGGAACGACGGACTTCTCTCTGAGAACGAGAGGATACAAAAGTCTGTTGAGATCTGGCAGTCCATAAAGTCTGAGATTGAGGTATTGATCCCAGCTACATTGGATATAAAAGATTCTGTATACGACATGACTTACTCTGGAGCTAGAGGAACCATGGGCAACCTTACTCAGATGGTGGGTATGAAGGGTATCATTGCTAACGTCTCTGGAGAGTCGCTAGAGTTCCCTATTACATCTTGTTACAAGGAAGGCCTTACTCCACTTGAGTACTTCATCACCACTCACGGTTCTAGAAAGGGTCTAACAGACACAGCACTTAACACTGCTAAGGCCGGATATCTTACAAGACGTCTCTTCGATGTGGCACAAGACGAGATGATTACTGAACATGATTGTGGCACTAAGGAAGGAATCCTTATAACTAGAGAGTCTGCTTCTGGTATTCAGATTCCGATCTCTAAGTCGGTGAAGGGGCGCTTCTTGGCTCAAGATGTCTCAGATGATAAGGGTAATGTGATCTTCAAAGCGGGCCACTTCTTGACCAAGGCTGATGCTGACTCTCTTGAGAAGGCTAATGTAGAGGAGGTTGTGGTACGAAGCCCAATGACCTGTAAGTCGGAGCAGGGGCTATGTGTGAAGTGCTATGGTGCCGATCTTGGTAACAACAAGGTGATAGAACTAGGTGAGGCTGTTGGTACAGTAGCTGCTCAAGCCATTGGTGAGCCAGGTACACAGCTAACAATGAGAACCTTCCACGCTGGAGGAGTGGCAGCTCAAGGAGGAGACATTACTCAAGGTCTACCAAGAGTTGAAGAAATCTTTGAGAAGAGGAAGCCTAAGAGCCAGGCTCTCATCGCCCATGTTGATGGTACAGTGTCTGAGATTAGATTAGATGGTCACGACAAGGTGATAGTGCTATTGCCGAATGAAGGAGAGACAAAGTCAAAGACTAAGAAACTGGATACAGAGTATACAGTTGCTCCAAACAGAAGCATCTTGGTTAAGGTTGGAAGCGAGGTAAAGAAGGGTGACTTCCTTACTGACGGCTCTGCTGATCTGGATGAACTCTTCAAGTTTGCAGGTCGCGAGGTTACAGCCAAGTACATCATCCATGAGGTGTCAAAGCTCTATGAGCTCCAAGGAGCAGCCGTCTCGCACAAGCATATTGAGCTTATCATTAGACAAATGTTTGCTCGTAGAAGGATCAAGGACCCAGGCTCTACCACCTTTACTCGAGGTGACGTAGTAGAACTCTCAGATGTCTTGCACACAGATGCTAAGGCTGACCCAGTTATCATGGGTATATCAGAGGTGTCTCTCTCAAGAGCATCCTTCCTCTCCGCAGCATCCTTCCAGCACACTCCAAGAGTGCTTATCCAAGCAGCTATTAGAGGGGCTGAGGACGAGCTCCTAGGACTAAAGGAAAATGTTATCATTGGTAGGATTATCCCTGCCGGTACAGGCTTCCCGGGTGGTTACAAACAAAAACTCATATGGGAGGAAATGTCGAAGAAATCAAACAACGCTTAGATATTGCCGAAGTCGTAGGAGGATACATTAAACTCGAGAAATCAGGGATCAACTTCAAAGCCAAGTGTCCCTTCCATACAGAGAAGACTCCGAGTTTCTTTGTTTCCACCAACAGACAAGGCTACTACTGTTTTGGTTGTGGGGAGAAGGGAGACATCTTCACCTTCGTGGAGAAGATGGAGGGGGTAGACTTCAAGGAAGCTCTTAAGATCTTGGCGGATAAGGCTGGAGTAGAACTCAAAAATGATAGAAGTAGTGAGAAGCGAGATAACTCAAGACTATACCAAGCTCTTGAAGAAGCAACGAAATATTATCAGGAAAGGTTAAGACAAAATCCAGAGGCAGAGAAGTACTTGAAGTCCAGAGGCATCTCTGAGGAGAGTATAAAGAGTTGGAGACTTGGTTTCGCTGACGATGATTGGAGACTTTTGCGAACGAAGCTAAACTCTTTAGGTTACTCAGACTTAGAGCTCACTCAAGCTGGTCTCATTAAGAAAAGTGTTGAGCGCGAGAGTTCGGAGCCTTACGATGTCTTTAGGGGGAGGTTGATGTTTCCGATCTTTGACACTAGGGGAGAAGTGGTCGCCTTCTCGGGGAGAGCTTTGTCTAAGGATACAGAGCCAAAATACTTAAACAGTCCAGACACAGAACTCTTCAACAAAAGTGAGACTCTGTATGGCTTTGACAAAGCCAAAGAAGAGATAAGGAAGAAGGATTACACTATCCTTGTTGAGGGACAGTTGGATCTTGTGCTCTCTCATCAGTCTGGAGTTAAGAATACAGTGGCCTCCTCTGGCACAGCCTTTACCCAAGGTCATCTTGAGAAGCTGAAGAAACTCTCTTCACGAATTCTTCTTGCTTTTGATGGAGATGAGGCGGGGATGAAGGCTTCGGAGAGGAGTACTCTCTTAGCTCACTCGCTCGGTATGGAGGTGAAGATCGCTCAAATACCTAAGGGTTTGGATCCTGCTGACATGGTTAAGGAAGATTCAGAAAGTTGGAAGACTGCTTTGAGAGAGGCCAAGAGTGCGGTTGAGACCTTTATAGAGTATGTTTTGTCTGTTGAGAGAGATGCCAATAAGGTTTCAAGATTGGTGGAGAGGAAGATCCTCCCCATCATTGCTGTGATGACCTCCAAGTTTGAGAAGGAGAATGCTGTATCTAAAGTAGCAAGTCTTCTTGGTCGAAGTCCAGCTATTGTAGCTGAGATGGTCTCTAAGATCCCTGTCCTTGGACAAACATTTGGTCAAATACCAAGTGGGGATACAGCTGGTGAGGTAGAGACATTTAATGAGAGCCGTATAGAGAAGATAGAGAGAGAGCTTGCTACCGTGGAAGAATTGCAAAAGGACTTTGAGAAAGGGTCTAAGGAATACTCTCTAGCTCTCAAAAACAAGAGCGAACTTGAGAGTAACCTAAGAATTGCCAAGCTTGAGGAGAAGAGGGAGTCCTTGCTTGTAGATCTTGCGAGGGGTGGCGAGGCAGAGAGGCTACATAAGGAGATTATAGAGCTTGGGCGAGAGATAGATGACGAAAGGAGGAAATTATTGTAAAATATCCAGCTATTAATGGTAAAGAAAAAAACCAAGAAGAATAAGGCCAGTAAAAAGACTAGCGTAAAATCGCGAGTCAAAAAGGTTAAGGCCAAGAAGTTGGTTAAGAAGGCAACAAAGAAATCCGCCAAAGTAGGAGGAGGCAAGAAGCTTAAGGCCAAGAAGTTAACAAAGAAAGTTACAAAGAAGAACCAAGAGCAAGACACAAAGACAAATCGTCTCATTGCTCGTGGTAAGGAGAGAGGGTTTATCACATATGACGAGATTCTTAAGGAGTTCCCAACCATTGAGACCAATATCATCTTCTTGGATGACTTGTATCAGAAGTTCCAACAAGCAGGGGTAGATGTGCTTGAGGGAGGAGGCCTCTTGGAGATACCTACATCGGACGATGATAAGAAGTTTTACTCCAAGAGTGACTCAGCTTATGACTCTATCCAGATGTATCTCAAGGAGATCGGCAGGTATCCTCTAATCTCCGGCAATATGGAGAAGGAGCTTGCCAAGCGTATTGAGGACGGTGACGTGGAGGCAAGGAACTTGCTAGCACAGGCCAACTTGCGTCTCGTCGTCTCTATCGCCAAGAAGTATGCCAACAGGAGTCCTGACTTAACACTCCTAGACCTAATACAGGAGGGGAACCTTGGACTATATAAAGCCGTGGAGAAGTTTGATAGGACTAAGGGATTCAAGTTCTCTACCTATGCTACTTGGTGGATACGCCAAGCTATCACCCGTGCACTAGCAGACCAGTCTCGTACTATCCGTGTGCCGGTGCATATGGTGGAGACTATTGCTAAGTACAAGCAAGTTGTAAGACGCCTTACCCAAGACCTAGGGCGTGAGCCCTTGCCAGAGGAGATTGCAATGGAGATGAACCTTGATGTAGAGAAGATCTATCAGATAGAGAAGATAGATCAGTCTACTGTATCCTTGGAGAGTCCGGTGGGGGACGAGGGAGATGATGGTAAGAGTAAGCTCGGCGACTTCCTCGCAGACGACAAGATACTCTCTCCAGCAGAGGAGTCTTCTCGCAGAATTATTTCTGACCAAGTGAAGGAGATACTAAACGACCTCCCTCCAAAGGAGAGAAAGATTTTGGAAATGAGACACGGTCTTACAGATGGATATACTCACACACTAGAGGAGGTGGGCAAAGTTTTCGGTGTTACTCGTGAGCGTATAAGACAGATTGAGGCCAAGGCGCACGAGAAGATACGCCAACACGAGAAGATAAATAGACTAAGAGGATACTAAACGTTGAAGCCCCGCACAGAATTTGTGCGGGGCTTTGGTTGTCTTTGAGCTATGCTTGACGCATCAGCTTGACGCTTGGGAGTGTGTTCTCCTCCCGAGGGATGAGACACTTGGCGAGCTCATCGCGGATGATTCGCCGCACCTCGTTCTCGAGACCAGCTCTGATGAGGGGTCCGAGAGCTTCAGCGAGTTCGGGCCACACCTTCTCGTCCATGAGCCCAACCTCGAACCCCCATTCTTGGAGATCGATCAGGCACTTCTGGATCTGGCCGAGAAGATGCATGATCAGGCCGTGTTTGCCGTTCCCCCTGCAGGTGAGACACTGGATCTCCCACGTCATTGCTCTGAGTAGGTTTCGACCCGCCTCCTCACGCATCTGGGGGGTGGCGTTGAAGAACGGATTGTCCTTCGGCAGTCTGTCGCTCATGGACTCCTCAAGGGTTGGGGGGCGGAGCTTCGATGAACATCTACTTAAATTATACTACACAAAATGTATTTTTGTCAAGTATAAAAACGTTGAAGCCCCGCACAGAATTGTGCGGGGCTTGGTGTCTCGTGGTCACTTTTTCAAAAATCTAGGGAGGTAGTATCCCAAGAAGAGGAAAAGCGTACCGGAGGCGAAGAGCAAGAGGGGAGCCAGCTCCATGTTGGGGATCGGACGGAAGATGGTTTCGATCCCTCTTACGATGATCAGCATACCGAATAGCATGAAGAAAAGGCTAATGAGTAGAACCATAAGACTCTTTGACACAGGTGAGCTCCTTTTGAAGTCTACCTTAATCATATCACCAAACACACCAAAAGTCAAGTATTAAAATAAGCCTAGAATACTAGCCCAAAAAACTCTTTCCAAATTCTATACATAGCATAGGTGTCTAGCTTGCAGTACTCAAGCATCTCCTTCTCCTTTGCTTCTATTTCAGCTTTGCTTAGTTTGCCGGAATTTATCTTTCTGTACGAGTCAATGGCATCTGTACCACTCTTGACTCCAAGTTCTGCGTAACTTAGTTCTGGCACAAGGACTGGCAAGACCTTCTTGATAGATGACTTGCCCTTGAAGTCTGGATGGACGAAGTACTGCTTCTCCACGATATCCTTGAGGTCATAAGTTCTAGCTACTAAGTTTTGCAGGAAGGCGCTGTACTCAGGTACTATCCTTGCAAGTTCTTTGTTGCGACTGTTCTCAAAGGCTTTGTGCCAAGAGACCACACTGCCTCTCTCTCCAATATTCTCTCTCAAGCTCTCCACAATTTTCTTTGATGGGTCACCTTCTAGGATTAAGCACTCCTTATGTATTGGCTCAGAGTCGGCTGACTCAAGAATGTGGAGTGAGTATTGGAAGACAATATGCTGGTAAGGGCTATACCCATCAAAGGGCGGGATGGGGGTAGGGTAGGTCTCGTAGTCTAGGAAATAGAGGGGGAATTGGAGAGTCTCAAGCTCCTCCCTTATCTTGTCTGTGTCAGCTATAGCCGAACCCTTCCTATAGGCCATTATTTGGCTCAATTTGGCCCCTTTTAGCCTATCATCTACAGGGACGTCCTCTATGGATAGAACCCCCTGATCTATGAGTTCTTCGAGGTATTTCTTGCTATTGCCGATACGATTTAGGTCATGGACACTATACTCTGGTACATTGGGGTTTATGAGTGCAAAGGCGGTGCAGTGGGATGAGCGACCTTTGTAGTAACAAGGGCAGGGAGCCTTCGGTAGGTCTTCGCTACTTAGATACTTATGGGCCTCTTCCATAAGAAGGGTTGCTTGGGGTCTTAGTGCATCTATGGCCTCAGACTTGTCTTCTTCTATAAATAGTTTGCTGAAGTCTAGCTCTCCGCGCCTTACATATTTTCGGTTTAATCTGATCAAATATTTTTTGTTCAGCTTCACACCGCATTCTTCTATAACGTTTGTTTGGAAGGCGAGATCGTGTTCAAACTGCAGTTCTTTCTTTTTGTTTATTCTGACTTCACCGTTCTCATCCTCTTCCTCAGATGAAGACATCTTTATTTCAAAAATGTCATAGGCCCCCGCATCCTCATTCCACTTCATAACATCCGCCGCTGCTAGATACTTGTCTGTAGAGAATACTGCTTGGAAGATGATTGGATGTTTTTCCGAGATCAGCTTCTGGGTTAGCTCTTGAGCCCCAGGGCTACGTCTTTCTACAAGGAAACCATTGGGGAACTTGCCCCGAGCTAACTCTTCTATCTCATTACCTTGAACGGCCAGAGATAGCTCAAATTCTGAAACTTCAAGCTTTGAGTAGTCTTCCTTCCTATGGTTTTTAAACCAAACATTGTTTGGGCATTCTCGGTAAAGTATGTAGTCAGTCTTAGAAAGTTTATACACTTATTCTAACGCCTCGCTTATTCTTATCCTCATCTCTTCTATTGGGGCTGCTCCTCTTATAGGTATTTGCTCACCATCTTTGTTTATTATCATTGAGTAGGGAGTGCCTTGTGGTATTCCGTCTTCTCTAGCTTGTTTTATAGAGTCTTCTATCTTTTGAGTATACTTGCCACTACTTAGGCAAGCATTGAACCTCTCTACATCTAAACCTAGGTTGCCAGCAATCTTTGGCAACTCAGCTGGGTCTAGAGAGTCGTTACCTTGTGTTGTAGCAAAGATCTGGTCAGCATACTTCCAGAAGATGGTGTTACCACCTTGCTCAGCGGCGCACTCCGAGGCCTCAGCCTCCTTCTTAGCTCTGGCATGGAGCTCTGGTATGGGCATATGTCTGAAGACCCAAGCCACTCTGTCTCCATACTCACTTACAATTTGGTGCATTGTGTTGTGGAAGATCTTGCAGAAGGGGCACTCAAAGTCGGAGTACTCTATAACCACGACTTCGGCTTGAGGGTTACCCAGTATATGGTCTTCGGTAGTAACGGGGCTTACGACAATCTTCTCTTCTGCTATCTGGTTTGGGCTTCTAACTGGGCCTCCACCGGTGAAGTAGACCGCCACCGCTACCATCGCCCCAGCTAGGATAATAGATATGGGGACAAGGACACTACTCGTCTTGCTTTGTGGTTCTGGATTCATTGTTTTGTTTGTTACTCAAGAAGTATATCACCCCAACTGAAGTGATAGAAATGAGGATACTTGCTAACACGTCTAGCAGGTGGTGGACCCCAACTCCGACTCTAGATAAGGCTACTACTAAGGCTACGGCCCACATTAACAACCCGATTTTTTTGTTAAAAATGGTTGAGATTCCTGCCAAAGTCGCGACAAGAAGAGTGTGGTCGGAGGGGAAGCCGTTGTCAGCCACATGCTCTATGAGAGGTGTAATCCCATCTACGACAAAGGGTCTTGGATTGTTGTATAAGCTTCTAGCTAGTAGCCCTAAGACATAAGAAACAGGTAGAGCCAAGACACTTATCTTTATAAATTTTCTCCTATCTGTATTGAAAAACACAAAGACGAAGATGCCTACAGGTACAATCCATAAGTATTTTGCGCCGAAGATTAATAAATGTTCCATTAGAAAGGTAGGGTAAAAGTTAGTTTGCTGTCGTTCATATCCTCCCAGTTTGAGGTATCTAGTTTTATTTCATAGAGTTTGCCCCCCTCTTTGAAGGTTAATTTGTTGTTCTCTCGAGCAAAGTCGTATAGCTCTTTGGTGAGCCTTACATCATCAAGGCAGTATTGTCTTATCTTCTCTATCTCGCCCTTCTTCCACCACTCTATAGCTTCTAGGCCGTGGCCACTCTTCTTCTTCCCGAGAGTCCCTTCGGCTAGTTGGTCTAGCTTCATCCTTCTACCATAGGCTTTTTGTATCTCCTTTAGGATATCCAAGCTCTTTAGTTTCGTCAGGTCTCCGGGGTAGTACTTGTTTAGTATGGGTATGTCAAAGTGGTCAGAGTTGAAGCCTATGAGCACGTCTGCTCTCTCTATGATTGGCCAGAGAAGACCAAGCTCTTCTTGTAAGTAGCTCGTATAAGCATCTGTCTCAGAGTCCCAAACTCCGATAAGAGAGAGGTCTAAGAGAGTTGGGTCACTCCCACCAACGTCGGCGAAGACGTTCTTCGTCTCAATATCAAAAACAATTTTACGCATTCGGCAAAAGGTTGTGAGTTTCTAAGAAGTCGCGCATAGTAATGTCGCCCATACCAAAGCCAACCGCAGGCACCGGCTCTACATCAAAGAGCTCAAGCAAGTTGTCGTACCGACCTCCTCCAGCTAATGCTCTGGGGTTCTCGCTGTTTTTATCAAAGACTTCAAAGACGATGCCGGTATAGTAAGTCTGCCCTCGAGCCAAGGAGTCGTCGAAGACTATATTTGGAGAGACATCCTTCACATCGTCTAGGTTGCAGTTGTTCACTCTTATCTCAAAGTCTTCATCCTTGGCACCAAACTCCTTCATCACTTTGTAGAGGAGAGAGAGCATTTCTTTGTCGCCATCTAATCCTGAGACTCCCAAGAGATCTGCATTGAGTTGCCAGTGCTCACGCTTCCTGCCTCTTTGAGGCTTCTCGTATCTAAAGAGGTTGGGGATAGAGAACCAGCGAAGAGGGAACTTGAGACCCTTCCTCTTGCCAGCTACCATACGGGCAAGAGTGGGAGTCATCTCGGGGCGTAGAGTTACACTCCTCTCGCCTCTGTCTATGAAGGTGAAGGTTTGCTCGCTGACTATTTCTTCGCCAGATTTTTCTGTATAAAGCTCTGTAGGCTCAAGGGGAGACGCACCATACTCTTGGTAACCCTCTCTCTCAGCAACTTTCTTCCACACACCGAAGATATAGTTTTGTATTGCCATATCCTCGGGGTAGAAGTCGCGCACGCCCTTGTATGGCTCTGTACTTAGCTTTGACATATAGAGATTATATCAAATTTAGACCAAACAGAGCCATTGTTGACTAGATTATGACGTTGTTATATATTGCGTCAGGACATTCAACTGAGAGGTCTTTGTGAGTACAGAGTCAGGTAGTGACATCGGTCGTGGTAGTGGGAAACCAGACTGGGTATTTGTTTTGCTGGGTTGTGCTGTACTTCTGGCTGCGGTGCTCGTGATTGGTGTTGTCGGTCCGCATCTCTTCAAGGTTGAGAGGGTGATACCTCCAGTTCGGACTCCGAGGTAACTCGGAGTTTTTCATAAGATATGAAAGAAGAAATATTAAAACTTTATAAAAATCTAGGCGAGACACCTCTTGAGTGTATTGATCGTTTTAGACTTGAGAGGCCAGAATACAAAGACACAAACATGACCTACTTGGGACGCCTTGACCCTATGGCCGAAGGTCTCATGCTTGTGCTTGCGGGCGATACAAGAGATAAGGATAAATACTTGAGCTTAGACAAGACGTATGAGTTTGAGGTGCTTTGGGGCTTTGCTACCGATACTTACGACATCTTGGGGCTAGTGACAGATACAGGCCCAATGCCGACAAAGCTTGATTTCAAGATGGAGAAGCTCTTGGAGGAGATAAGAGAGAAGAAGACTCAGAAGTATCCTCCCTTTTCTTCCAAAGTTTTTAACAAAGACTTTATGAAGGTAAGAGGGCAGACCCACGAGTTAGACACTCCAGAACGAGGGATAAAGATATTTTCTATAGAGCACATAAACACAAGGCTAGAGAATCAAGAGGATGTTTTGGTACAAATTTTAAACAAAATAGATTTGGTAAGGGGTAATTTTAGGCAAGATGAAATTAAACAAAAGTGGGAAGAAGCAATAATCGCTGGAGAGAAAGTTTTGATCTCCCACTTTAGAGCTAGCGTCTCAAGTGGTACATATATTCGCTCTCTAGCAAACGAAATGGGTCAGAAGCTTGGTACTGTTGCCTTGGCTTACAGCATCAAGCGCACAAGGGTCGGGGAGTACAAGATATAAAAATAACTCACACAATGTTCTGTGTGAGTTATGAGAGCTCCTTCATCCGGAGATAGAAGCCAGATACAGACAACCAGAGAAAGTAACTCCCAAAAACAAGGTCAAGTGTGCCCAAGATGCGCATGCCCGTAGTATTATCCTCTATGGAAAGAAGAAATACTCCGTAGTAGATGGCACCGAGACTTATCAAACTGAAGACAATGAGTCCAACTACAGCACCAATTTTTTGCAAAAGCATTAGGCCTCCAGAGAAGAGACTAAGTCTTTTTTGATTGTATAAGCTTAGAGCTTTTTGTCAAGTGTTACTTCAGGTCCTTTCGAGTGGCTTTAGAACGGGCTTGCTGGGTTAGAAGCTGTTTCCTCAAGCGCACAGAAGTAGGGGTGATCTCTATGTATTCGTCATCCTTCATAATCTCCATAGCCCTCTCAATATCTAGTTTGTAAGGAGGGACGAGGAAGATACCTTCGTCAGAGCCGGAGGCACGCATGTTGGTAAGTTGCTTACCTTTTGTAGGGTTTACATACAAGTCCTCACCCTTAGAAGTGTTGCCGATAACCTGACCTTCATATATCTCCGTGGCTGGCTCTATGTAGAGCACTCCTCTCTGTTGGAGATTATCAAGAGCAAAGGCGAGAGCCTTACCGTTCTCCATAGAGATCATAGAGCCCACGTCGTGATGGTCTATCACTCCAGCATACTCCTTGAAGGCGATAAAGCGTGAGGAGAAGATGCCTAGCCCTTTAGTATCAACAACGAACTGACCTCGATAGCCCAAAAGCCCTCTTGTGGGTGCTTCTAATATCAAACGAGTTTGACCGTTCTCGGTCTTCATATCCATAAGTTGAGCACGACGAGAGGTGAGGGTAGAGATAACGGTACCACTCATCTCCTCCGGCACGTCTATCACCACCTCCTCATATGGCTCGGTCTTCTTGCCGTTCTCCTCCTTAATAATTACGTGAGGTTGTGAGACCTGAAGCTCAAAGCCCTCACGACGCATGTTCTCACAGAGTATTGCGATGTGGAGCTCTCCACGACCGTATACGGTCATATACTCACTAGAGGAGAAGTCCACCTTGAGTCCCACGTTCACCTCAAGCTCCTTCTCAAGTCTCTCGCGGATTTGGCGACCTGTGACGAACTTGCCTTCTTTGCCAGCGAAGGGTGAGTCGTTTACAAGGAAGCGAAGTGAGATGGTAGGCTCGTCTACGTTGATAGCGGGTAAGCTCTCACCCTTTTGATCTCCAAGTATTGTGTCGCCTATATATATCTCTGGAAGTCCTGCTAGCATAACGATGTCTCCCGCTACAGCCTCGTTGCTCTCAACACGTTTTATCCCTTCAAAGGTGTAGAGTTTGGTGATCTTCCCTTTGTAACTCTCGCCATTTTGTTTCTTTACAAAGACTTCTTGGCCCATCTTTAGCACTCCTTCGTATACACGAGCAATGGCCAAACGTCCAAGGAAGTTGTCGTATGCAAGGTTAAATGGTTGGAGTCTTACTGGCACGTCTAACTTTTGCTCGGCTGGAGGTACGTGCTCGAGTACAACATCTAGAAGTGGGTTAAGGTCTTTGGACTCTTGAGATAAACTCTTCTTAGCTACACCCTCGCGTCCAATAGCGTAGACGGTGGAGAAGTCTATTTGGGTATTGTCGGCTCCAAGCTCTAGGAAGAGCTCAAGTACCATCTCGTGTACTACGTCTGGTCTTGCGGCAGGCTTGTCTATTTTGTTTATAACTACTATTGGCTTTAGTCCAAGTTCAAGAGACTTCTTGAGCACGAAGCGAGTTTGAGGCATAGGACCTTCTTGAGCATCTACAACAAGAAGTACTGTATCTATAGAGCGTAGGACTCGCTCAACCTCACTTCCGAAGTCGGAGTGTCCGGGGGTATCTACAATATTAATTTTTGTATCTTTATAGAAAAGTGATGTGTTCTTGGAGTAGATAGTGATACCTCTTTCCTTCTCCAGAGCATTGGAGTCCATACTCTCTCCTTCGGCGAACATGCCATTTTGGCGGAGGAGGGCGTCTGTGAGAGTCGTCTTACCGTGGTCGACGTGCGCAATAATAGCGATATTTCTGATTTGCATGAGCGACTATTAAAGCACAAAATCTATCTTTCCTCAAGTCTACCGTCTTCGTACACAAAGGTCTTTGTTGTTGAGACACTTGGGTCTACTGCCATAGCCTCGCTTGGTAATCTATCTAGGTACCTAACAGTGATCATTCCTGCTTCGTCTATACTTACAGACTCTGGAGAAATCCTGTCTCCAACAAAGATTGCGTTAGAGCCCTTATATTCCACATTTCCAGATACATAAGCTATTAGGAAGACGAATGTGCCAGAGCCTCCTCCTTCTTGTATCACCAAGCCTACAGCATCGTTTTTCTTGTCTCCGTTAATGTCTCCGTATTCTATCTTTTTTGTGAGGAGAGTCTCTATACTTATAGCAGAGTTTGGAGAGATTTTGGTTGTCGCCTTACCATTAGTTAGTTTTATTTCCTCTCCCTCAAAGTTGAAGGTCCCGTTGGCTATATCTGGCTTTGAGACAGTCTCCATAATTTCTACACGAGGCTCCTTTGTTTGCTTATCTTTGTGCCAAAAGAAGCTGAATCCCAATGCAACAAGAACAACGACAAGTAGTAACTTATTCATGGTTGTATTATCTCACGGATGAGCTTTTTAGTCTCCTCTATATCTTTGACAGGAACGCATTGAATACCTGTCTCCTTAGCCGGCTCGTCATTGCCTCCTTCATAAAGAGCATCACCGACAAACATCATTTTGGGTATATCAATACCTAGCTCTTTGCTGGCTCGTCTAATGCCGTAGGCTTTGTTGATCCCTTTCTTCGTGACGTCTATAGAAGTCATCCCACCCATATGGATCTCAAACTCAGGTATCTTGTCTTGCAAGAACTTTATAAGTATTTCGCGCTTCCTTCGGTCCGGGTCCCACTTCTCCTTCTCCTTTACTGGAGCATTTTGCCCCAAGGCAGAGAAGGTGATCTCTACATCTCTATCCTCAATCCTTTCTCCATAAGGGAAGTCGGGTAAGTTGAAGGGAGCTCTCTCTAATGCGTAGTAGAAAGCTGAGAAGATCCTATCCTTGTCTTCTTGTGAGAGCAGGTCGGCATATATGAGCTCTTCTCTATTGCCATTAAATTTGTACATACTAGACCCTGCTCCTGGCATGATGAAGAAGTTCGCAAAAGTCTCAGGAGTTAAGTTCATCCTCTTTATAACTTGCTTATCAAACTGCTTTAGATGCCCTCCAGATATAATAATCACCTTGCGACGACGAAGGAGTTCTACAAGCAACCCAGCCATCTCTTCGTCTATGGGTGACTTACTTATAGCTAGAGTGCCATCCAGGTCGAAGATGACAACCTCTTTGTCTCCATAGGCACTCATGAGAGGATTTTGAGTAAGTTTTTAAGTGAGAGAGTGGCCACTCCTACAACAGCATCAGCTCCTCCATAGTAAAGATAGATCTTGTCTCCACGTATGATGTTCCCACAAGGGAAGACCACCTTAGGTACAACCCCCTTCTTCTCATAATCTTCTTCTGGTTCAAAAAGTGGGACTGCTGTACGAGCAAGGATATTAGTTGGATCTTTAAGATCTAAGAGGACGGCTCCAACTCTATAAGTACTTGTCTCAGATACTCCGTGGTAGAAGAGGAGCCAACCCTTAGGAGTTTTCATCGGAGGTCCAGAGATACCAACTTTGTGTCCATCCCACATACCACGTCTTGGTTGTATAAGTTCTATACAGCGGACAACCTTCTCCTTCTCAAAATCAAGAGAGCTCAATATATCGGCACAAACACTTTCGTTTATACGATGGAGGAATATGTATCCTGCAGGGGTCTTCTCCGGTATGATGCTGGCATCTTTGTTTGTAACATCCATTGGAGTGATAATGATAGGCATACTCCATGCTCCCCACTTCTTCTTCAAAAAGTTTTCTTTAGAGATTTTGGTCACTGCGACTCTTGGTACATAGCCGTCATAGGCTGTGTAGGTCATAAGAATATCTCTACCTATCTGCATGAGTCTTGGATCTTCACAACCAGAGTTGCCTTGCTGATGCTTCTTCTCAAAGTCAGCACGAGGTGTGTAGATAGGCTCATCACTTCTTTCTTTGATGACGAAGCCGTCTTTACTTGAGGCGTATCCAAAGGTTGATGTGTCGTCATCACCCATAGCTCTATAGATAATGTGGATCATCCCTCCAAGGTCTATTGCTCCGGGGTTTAAGGTGCCGTGGGCTTCCCAGTTTTTGCCTTGTCTTGGGGTTATTATTGGGTTCCCAACAAAACGAGTGGTGAAGTGCTTCTTGTCAGGAAGCATGCTTTTTATAAGATCGTTTAGTCTTATGGTTGCTTTGCAGGAGTGAGTGTCTGCTCCACCATAATAGACCTCTAGGTTAGTTCCTTTTATAAGCGCTCCTGATGGGAAGACAATGTTTGGTATGAGTCCTGTGGTCTCATAGTATAGCTCTGGGACGAGGAAGGCTCCTTTGGTTCTACCTATGATGAGTCTTGGGTTCTTCTTATCAAGCAAGACTGCCTCAATACCGAAGGTGGTGTTGCCTTGTCCATAGTGGCTTATGTGAGAGTAGAGGACCAGCCAGCCAAATTTGGTCTTAAGTGGAGGTGCACCTAGCTCAACGTGGTCGTCTCCAAGTCTGTGGAAGTTTATGATGTGCGAGTCCTTCTCGCTGTACCACTTGTCCCAGAATTCTTTGGACCAAAGATCTTCTATCTTATTGAACTCGGCATAAGCGATATTGGATGGAGGTCTGTCTGTGTCTATGGTAAGTAGGGCTGCATACTTACCATTAACCTTTTCTGGAAAGAGGCCCATAGCTTTAGCGTTGAAGGGGGTAACCAAGTGCTTCTCATCTACTGTCTTCATATCCTTGCTTATAGCCACAGCCACTTTGATATTGTCGGCATTGAAGGGGTAGTCTCCTAAGGCGGTATAGAAGGTGTAGTACTTCCTACCAATTTTTGTAACCCTTGGGTCTTCGCAACCAAACTTTTCAAAATCTTTTTCTGGAACGATGAAGGGGGCTCTGTCGAAGAAGTCCTTGCCGTTCTTTGTAGTAGCACGACCAATGATAGAGCGATGTATCTTAGGCTCTTCTAAAAGCTCTCTCTCAGAGAGTGCTCTGTAAGCAACATGAGTGAGAGCACCGCTCTTCACAGGAGACCAGTTGAAGGCTGCTGCCGCCTCCCAAGGGTGTTCTTTCCTTGGAGAGAGTAGGGGATTATCTTCTGATCTTTTTACAGTGAACATAATTTATATTTATTCTACACCCTACCTTCGTTAGTAAGCCAGTTTAGTAATTCTTTTAAGTTGGCAGTAGCTGCACAGATATACTTGTCTCCTCCACCATAGTAGACATGGAGGTCGTCTCCTATGACCACTGCACCAGAGGCGTAGATTACTCCGGGTTTGCTGTCGTTCTCATAGTGCATGTCTGGAGAAAGTATGGGGGAAGGAGATCGGTGGGTTATCTTGGTTGGATCATTTATATCAAGTAGCATCGCACCAAGTTTGTACTTATTGGGGTCGTTCTTATCCATCGCATGGTACAGAAGGAGCCACCCCTTGTCTGTCCTTATGGGTGGGGCCGCTGCTCCACGCATCCAGTTGTCCCAGTGAGTCTCTCGACCGCCTTTGGTAGGGGCATTCTGGCTTTGAATGAACTTGGTTCTCCCTAGAGAGTCAAGGTTTTCTACATAGTCTATCTTTATCTCTGGAGAGATGCTGTGTAGGATGGCGAATTTACCATCAATCTTTTCTGGGAAGAGTACCCAGTTCTTCTCCACGGTGTTTGGCGCAGAGAGGAAGAGAGGCTTCTTCCAGTTCCATTTGCCTTGCTTAAAGTCGGTGAGACCGATGGAGGTGAGAGCAATACGCACGGAGTGCCAGCCTTCAAAGGCTGTGTAGCTCATATACACCTTGTCTTCTATCCTTACGGTGCGAGGGTCCTCACACCCTCCCCAGCCACCCCCAGACACATACAAAGCAGGGTTATACTTCTTCTCTCTTTCGTCCACTACATTGGTGGAGCTTGGTGTCTGATGATAAACGGGGTAGTTGTAAGGCTTCTCAAAGTTCTTGCCATCATCACTCCTTGCGTGGCCGATCTTTGAGAGACCATCTAGCCCTATAGCTCTGTATAAGAGATGCACGGCTCCCTCGTCGTCCATAAAGGCTCCAGGGTTAAAGACGGAGTGTGTCTCCCAGTCGTTTAAGCCGTGTGGTGAGAGTAGTGGATTGTGAGCAACTCTCTGTAGAGGGAAGTGATGGGCAAGTCTTTTTATAGGCTCGGCAAGCAACCACAACACAAACAATAGGAAAACAATTATTCCCGCAATCAGAAGTTCATTGAAAAGAAGCTCACTCATTTTTTACTCGCCCATACTTGTCTTCTAATCGCACAATATCGTCCTCATCAAACCCTCCAGTAGAGACCTCAAGTACTACAACCTTCTCGCTTCCGGCGGTTATCCTGTGTTTGGTGTTTGGTGGGATGACGAAGTTCGCGTTTGGTTTGATCTCAAACTTTTCTTCGCCTATCTCTATGGTTCCGGAGCCGGATATAACATACCAAGCTTCTGTGCGCTTCTCGTGATACTGGAGGCTGAAGGCTTCGTTCGGATTTACTTCCAATATCTTAACTGTTGAAGGAGAGTCCTTGGTAAATTGGATGAACTTACCCCAAGGTCTAGAAACTTCAAAATGCGAGTCGTGTGTAAGGCTCATTAGCCTTTATTTTATAAGGATTTTTGGCTTATAGCTAGTCTTGGCTGTGTATTACTTTCTGAACCTCTCCACATCATTCTTCCAAGCCTCTCTGGTGATTGGTCCAACTATCCCTTCTGGCTCTATACCGAGTGACTCTTGATACCTCTTCACACTCTCTAGAGTTACTTCGCCAAAGTAACTAGTCAGCTCTTCTTCCTCAGGCCAGAACCCTTTCCACATTAAGAAATCTTGGAGGAGCAAAACCTCTCTACTTCTCTCACCGAGAACCAAGCTTCTCTCTGGCACCTCAAACGAGGGGGGTGGGGTTCTCTTAGTGTGGTTTATAAGAGCTGGGGCTACGTCTCTGTCGATCTCTTCAAACACCAAGGTTACGTTGTGGACAAATATGTCGCCAGAGACGATAAGACCAAGTACTCCAACTAGGAGCAAGAAGTGTAGTGAGTGAGTGGATAGGTGTTTCCTTGTGAAAGTCCTAAAGGAATTCATTACAAATATTGTACCAAAGAAATTTGATTTGAATCGTATTTTTGGTATGATTTTCCACATTCCGCGTTAGCTCAGTTGGTAGAGCGCCTCCCTGTTAAGGAGGATGTCCTAGGTTCGAGCCCTAGACGCGGAGCTCGGTTAGCCTCTTAGCTTGTTGTATCTCTCAATCCAATACTTGAGAAGTTCTTTAGGAGTACCTCCAGAGAAGAAGCTTCTACGATGATATAGGTATATTGTGATCCCGATAGGGAGTAGAGCCACTACTGGGTTTATAGCAAAGCTGACAACACTCACTCCTCCATAGAGCCACAAGGACCACTCGCGCTTCTTCATCATCCCGTAACCAATAGAGAGCATAAGCAGACCTGTAATGAGTCTCAATATATAGAAGGGGAGCAGCATCTCTTGCGGACTCACAATGTCGGCTAGGATAGAGGCCACGATACTGAGACCTCCTAAGGCAGATAAGAGAGAGATGATTCTTATAGGTAGTGGGAGATTGTTTTCCGGTATGGAGATGTTGAGGGTCTTGCTGATTTCCTCCACCTTCTTCTCTTCTGTTTGTGTCATAAGCTTAAGCATTATATCAGAGTGGTTATAAAGCAAAAACCCGCTAATTAGCGGGTTTTTGCAATCTCAACTCTTAGGGTTAGATCTTACCAACCTAGGAGGCTAAGCCAGTTTTGAGAGTTGAAGTGGGAGTGCATAGCGATTTTGGTTAATGGGCCAAAATAACCACTTGCGGGGAAGACCCCTTGAGCCGATTGGTATCGCGCTAGGGCTCCTTGTGTTAGTTGTCCGAAGTATCCCAGTGGCACACCTCGTGGCACCTCAAGATATCCTAACTCAGAGAGTAACCCTTGTAGCACCACCACATCTTGCCCAGTAGAGCCTATTGTCATGTCTCGGCCAGAGAGGATGTTTACTTCCTTGGCTGAGACAACGTGCACTGTGGCAATGGCAAATATCATCAAAGACACTATGCCGGCCACAACGAATATTCTGTTTTTCATGTGTGTTAGCAACTTAAACACACTCAACTGTTGAGTATGTCTTTGTAGTAATTTAACTTGTAACGTCTACTTTCTTTCCTTGAGAGTCTGTAATGAGTTAACGAATTAAGTTGAACCGAAATAGATTTATCTACCGTTCATTCTGTTTGAGACGATAGACTTGGGAAGAGCGACTATTGTCCACTAAGCCTATAGTCCAATGCAACCATATCTGACTGGCTAAATCAAACCAAACTATGGATAAGCTGTGGAAAACATGTGGATTTCTTCAAATTGTGAGTAATAGACTTTTTCTGTGTTATTCTAGAGCACAAATATGTCCGAGAAGGTCTCTCTTCACAGGAGTTTGGTCATCATAGCTTCTTTTGTGGTGGTTACCTTTCTAGTTGCTGGTTTGTACTTCTATACCAAGCTAAATGGGGAGAAGAACGATCTAAGTAATAAGTTAAGTCTTACAAGAGCCGACTTGACGGAAGCTCTGGAAACAAATTTGAAGTTAAGTGAGGAGCTCAACATTGCCAAGGGAGATATAAACGAATACAGCTCTCAGCTAGAGAGTACTCTAGAGAAGTTTAAGAAGCTTGCTGAGACAGACGATGAGCTCTTGAAGCAGTATTCCAAGGTTTATTTCTTAAACGAGAACTACGTACCAAGAGGTCTTACTGAGATAAGTCCACTCTTTTTATCCAACCCAACCAAACCCCAGCAGATTTTGGTATTAGTATATCCATTTCTCCAGAGACTGCTTGAGGAGGCAAGAGCTTTTGGTATGGACTTGAAGATTTTGTCGGCGTACAGATCCTTTGGCGAGCAGACAGTTATCAAGGACTCTTATACAGTGACGTATGGAGCTGACACCGCCAACAGCTTCTCGGCTGATCAAGGATACTCTGAGCATCAACTTGGTACGACCGTTGACTTCACCACCTCAAAACTTGGCTCAAACCTATCAAATTTTGACGAGACGAAGGAGTATAAGTGGTTACTAGAGAAGGCGTGGGAGCATGGCTTTGTTCTAACCTATCCTGAGGACAATCCTTCGTACATCTACGAGCCGTGGCATTGGAGGTTTGTCGGTGTAGAGCTTGCCAAGAGACTCTTTGAGGAGAAGCAAGAGTTCTATACTCTTAGACAAAGACAAATAGATGCTTATCTTCTAAATCTTTTTGAAAGTGAGGTTGAATAGGGTAAAATGTGACTAAATGATTCCCAATTTCTCGCCTTGGATAAAGCAACTCAATCGCACAAGGCCAGTGGTTCCATTAGATCAAGATCTTTCTACAGATGTAGCCATCGTTGGTGGAGGTATTGCCGGAGTGGTTACAGCTTTCTTTACTCTTAGAGATACACTAAACAAAGTTGTGCTTATAGAGGCAGACAAGGTGGCGCATGGAGCCACCGGTCACAATGCGGGGCAACTTGCTAGTTACTTTGAGAGACCGCTGCCTAGTATGGTAGAGGAGTTTGGTGAGAAGCTCGCCCTAGAAGCAGTGCGTGATGTTGAGTCAGCTTGGCTCTTGCTGGACGAGATAGTAGATGAGACTAAGATTCGCACCCCAATACATCGTTTTACCGGTTACGCTGGTGTAACGGATATGGGCAAGCTTTTGGATTTCTTAGAGTCCAATAAGTATCGTGAGAGGAATGGGATACCAAGAGAGTCAATAATTATTTCCGAAAGCTGGGAAGAGCTTAAGGACATACCAGAGGAGTACCAACCTTTTTACTCTGTTGCCAAGCATGAGGATATTCTGGGTCTTTTGGACACTAACAATTCTAACTTTATTGCTTGTGTGTCTTACCAGAAGGGGTGTACCAACAGCGCTTTATTGACCGAGGAGTTGATCGGCTATCTTATAGCCAATTACAAAGACAGATTCTCTTTTTTTGAAGAGAGTCCTCTGAAGATTGTTAGGTTAGACGAAGACTCTGCCAAGCTTGAGGTGTTGAACAAAACTATTAGTGCCAAGCGAGTAGTGCTTTGCACCAATGGATTTGAGAACTTCTCTATAGACAACAACGTTGGCCAAGACATCAACACTGAGTTCCATCACTCTGTGGCAGGACGTATTGGCTATATGGCTGGCTATATCCAACCACTAAACCACCCTCCAACAGCTATTAGTTATTTTTTGAAAGATAAGATCGGAGGAAGCGACCCCACAGGAGACACCTACTTTTACCTCACTCGTCGTCCACATGAGAATGAGGGTACCGAAGACATAGACTTCAATCTTGTCTGTGCTGGTGGTCCTGAGAAGGTACTACCCAATTGGGCTCTATACTCTCGGGCTCATGCTTGTGACGAGGATGTGAGACAGAGTATAGATGACTTCCTTGAGACAAATTATGGTAAACATCAAAGGGATACCGAGTACGCCTTCTGTTGGCACGGTCTTATGGGTTATACACCAAGTGGGGTTAGGAGGATCGGTCCGGAGCCACTAAATCCAGTACTTTTGTACAACTTGGGGTGTAACGGAGTTGGCATCTTACCCTCCATTTTTGGCGGGAAAAAGATTGCTAGGTTTTTAAACGAAGAGAAGATGGAAGTTTCAATCTTTGACCCTCATGACCAGAGCAAATAAGTTATAATAAGTATATGAAAACCAATATCAAAGCAACCAATATAGAGCTGACGGAAGCCATTAGAGAGTATGCAATGAAGAGGTTATCTAAGTTGGACAAATATTTAAGCGATGACGTTGTGGTGTCCGTAGAGCTTGGCAAGACCTCTGACCACCACAAACAAGGAGATATCTTTAGGGCTGAGGTTCAAGTGTTGGGAGATGGTTTGGATCATTATGCTTCTCGTCAGTCAGATAATTTGTATACAGCAATAGATCAAGTAGAGGGTGACATCGTCCAAGAGGTTACCAAAGACAAGAGCAAGAAACGCCAACTATTGAGAAGAGGTGAGAGAGCTATCAAGGATATGATGAGAGGCTTTCCTTGGTTTGGCAGGAAGAGTTAGTGCTTGCCTCGCAGGTAGTCCTTATAAACCATCTCCTTCTTACCTGGGGGGATAACTCTGTCTAACACAAGCTTACCGTCTTCAATATGTGCATCAGTGACAATGAGATCTCCAAGACGTGCTCTAGGCCAGACTTCGTAGGCACGAATCTTTCTTAAAGCTTGCTCTGGGGTGTCGTTGGTGATATCCGAGTCCTCCTTCTTTATCATCTTGGTATAAGTTGCAAGAGAGTCATCTTGAGACACTTCTTCTATCTCACCACTCAACCACTTGGGTAGTACTTCTGCTAAGAGTTCTCCTCCTGACTTACCGAGTAATTCCTCAGCCTTAGAGTAGGGTGTTGGGTCTTCTGGCATCTCAACTTCTCTTTGAGCTAAGACAGGACCTTGGTCCATCTTTTCGTTTAAGCGCATAATACTGACACCAGTCTTCTCACCAGAGAGTATTGCTCCTTGTATAGGAGCTGGGCCACGAAGTTTGGGCAGGAGGGATGGATGAACGTTTAAGGTTTTGAACTTTGGTTTATATATGAGTGACTCTGGTAGTATTTTGCCAAAGGAGGCTACTACATAGACATCTGCATCAGGTATTTCTGGTAGTGGTCCCTTGGCTTTGTTTATGCAAAGTTTGGGTTCAAAACCTTTTTCTCGCAAAGTGTTCAAAACGTATTCAGAAAACTTAGAAGAGCCAAAGAAGACAAAGTCTATGTTACTCATGATGTTTGTGTGGAGGTAAGTCCTCAAGGTCAGACGCCTTGTCGGTAAAGAGAACTCCGTCTAGGTGGTCAACTTCGTGTTGGAAGATTTGGGCCAAGAGTCCAGAGGCCCCCCTCGCCACCTTGTTGCCATGCTCGTCCAACGCCTTGATACTAGCTCTTTCGTGGCGCACCACCTTGCCGTAGAGCCAGCGCACAGAGAGACATCCTTCCTCCATGCTCTTCTTCTTTTTTGAGAGCTTGGTAATCTCTGGGTTGATGAAGACAAGATCTGGATAGACCTTCTCTTTGTCCTTATCTTTCATCGCTTGGACTTGGCCAGAGACCACGAAGATCCTTAGACTCTCACCAATCTGAGGGGCTGCTATAGCTACCCCGTCCTCCTCTCTATGCATGGCGATCTTCATCCTTTCTATGATGTTTTGGATCTTTTTGGTGCCAATAACTTTTTGGGGTACTTCCTTAGCTATCTCCCTTAGGACGGGGGAGTCTTTTTGCAAAATCTTTGTCTTTTTTGTTTCTTTTGGCATTAGAGGATACTCTCAGGATCTACTTTAATCAAAAAGTCTGGAGTTAGCAAAAGGAGTTTGTCCAAAAGATTTTTGTCTGGCCAGCCCTCTTTCTTTAATCTTATTATCATGGACAGAGTTTCTACATCCTTGCCACCTCTCTTACCGAGTATAAAGTGGGGTTCATACTCTAGGAAGTTGCTCTTGAGCTCGGCTGAAGCTCTCTCTAGTCTACCTCTTTTACCCTCCAAGCTTACTTTGATAAAGATGGAGAAGGGTGGGTACGACAACTCCTCTCTATCTTTGATCTCTTCTCTATAAAAGTCTAAGACATTACCAGTGGCAGCATTCTTTAGTATCTGAGCACCGGCGTTCCTTGTTTGGATGAGGAAGTTGTCCTTACTCTTCTCTCTTAGGTGGGTTATGAGGTGGAAGATTTTCTCGTTTATAAGGAAGTCGGGTATAGAGAAGAGAGGGTCTAAGGATACTACTCCGATTAGAGAGACCTTCTTTATGTTGCTTAGGGCGAGCTCTGTGCCTACGAGGATGCTACCTTTGGAGCTTTCAAACTTCTTTAGAGTTTCTTTGACCTTACTTTTTGTGTTTGTTGTATCTTTGTCTATTACAAAGACGTTAGTCTCTGGGAAGTGGGTTTGGCACTCCTCAACGATCTTGTCTATGCCAATACCTAAGGGGTTCAACTTCCAGCTTTGGCAAGTATCGCATCTTGTCTCGGTACTTCTTTTGGCCCCGCAATGGTGGCAGAGATAAGTGTCTTTGTGCAAGACAAGAGGAGCCGAACAGTTCCTACAAAGGAGTAGTGAGGCACAATCCCCACAAATGGTTGTGGGGGAGACTCCTTTGCGTACACCAAAGAGGAAGACATTCTTACCGTCGGTTAAGGTTGCATTTATTGAGGCCACGAGCTTGTCGGAGATAACTTGGAAGTCTTTCTTCTCCCGCATGTCCATAACCTCAACATTTGAGTCAATCTTTTGTCTCCAAGAGATGGGGGTTAGCTCTGTATAATGCCCTTCTCTTTCGTGCCATAAAGTCTCTATAGAAAGAACTGAATCTCCTAGGATCAAATTAGCTCCAGAGCTCTTAGAGTAATACTTCAAAAAGGTTTTGAAGTTTATATATGGTCTAGAGAGAGTTCTGTAAGCTCTTGAACTTTCTCGCTCTATGATAAAGGTTCTTAAGTCTGTACGACTAAAGGAGGCAAAAAGCGGTGTAGTAATAAAAAGTATTGGATGCTTCTCATCCTGTGCTTTGTTTAGCACCTTACTTAACTCTTTGGGTTTAGCCAAGGTTGGGGTATAGACGAAGTCTTCTATACCCATTACAAGTTCCTCCTTAGCCAAGACAGCGTCATCGTTGTTTGGGACGACAAAGAGCACCGAGGACCCCTTGGCAAAACTCTCTCTAATAACTCCTCGGTATTCCCTGAAGCGCTCACTAATCGGAAGTTGGATAACCTTTATATCTCTGACTCCAGTCTTCTTAACGTTTATAGGCTTGCCTAATAGACTTGGATCATCAAGCAGTTTTTTTGCTAAGACTACACTCAGTACACTGCCAATAGTTGTTGCATAGTATTCCGCTGTTTGCTCTATAGCTTTGAGTAGCGAGGGGGGGATACCGCTTGATCCATTGGACAAAGAGATCTTCTTCAAGCTGAAGTCGGCCTTCTTTATAGAGCTTTTGGCTAGACGAGCGTCCTTTGACCCCACAACAAGTCCTTGAGAGTAGCCATTTCTAACTGGTATTCTCACGAAGCTTCCTAGAGGGAGCTTGTCCTTACTAAAGTAGCTTAGAGTCGCCTTGGTGATGCCTTTAACTATGGGTATAACCTCAATGACTCGCATGATTGCCTCATTATAGCGGAGGAGCTATGATTGTGCCCATGATCACCCTCCAGAAGAAGCTCGGCATAGATCTAGGTACTACCAATATCTTGGTCTTCGTCCCTGGCAAGGGCATAGTGCTAAATGAGCCCTCGGTGGTAGCTGTATCTGAGGGTGGCAACAAAATCTTAGCTATCGGGGCAGAGGCTAAGACGATGATAGGTAGAACCCCAGAGGATATCGTAGCTTATAGACCAATGAAGGATGGGGTTATTGCTGACTACAGGGTTACTGAAGCAATGCTCAGATACTATATAAACAAAGCTCTAAGCAAGTGGAACATCTTCAAGCCGGATGTCTTGGTATCTGTCCCCGCTGGGGTTACATCCACAGAGAGAAGGGCTGTGATAGAGGCAGCTCTTAAGGCCGGTGCCAAGAACGCCTACGTGGTCAAGGAGCCGATACTCGCTGCTATAGGAGCCGGTATCCCTATACACGAAGCAGCTGGGCATATGATAGTAGATATAGGTGGAGGCACAACCGACGTGGCGGTCATCTCTCTTGGTGGGATAGTTGCTTCAACCTCGGTTAAGGTTGCTGGCAACAAGATAGATCTTGCTATACAGGATTATGTAAAGCGTAACCACAATCTCTCTATTGGTGACAAAACTGCCGAGGAGATAAAGATCAAGATCGGTAGCGCCGTCCTTCTCCCCCCAGAGAGTGAGCTCACTATGGAGGTGAAGGGTAGAGACTTTGTCTTGGGTCTTCCTCGTACCATAGAACTCAAGAGCAACGAGATCACCAAAGCCATCTCTAAGGAACTTCGTGAGATGGTGGGGGCTATCAAGGATGTCTTCCAAGAGACGCCACCAGAGTTGTCCTCCGACATTATAGACAGAGGAGTTATTATGACTGGAGGGTCATCCCAACTTAGGAACTTCCCAGAGCTTGTCCTTCGTCGTACAGGAGTGAAGGCCATCCTTGCTAAGGAAGCACTCTTTTGTGTAGCTAAGGGCACTGGGATAGCGCTAGAACATTTGGATACTTACAAGAAGAGCATAATCTCCAAGAGATAGTGAAGTTTAAAATAGAAAAGAAAATTGAGGGCACCCTAGCTCGCGCTGGGGAGATAGAGACTCCGCACGGTGTGATACACACCCCAGCTTTTGTCTCTGTGGGTACCAAGGCTACAGTGAAGGCTCTAACTCCAGAGCAGATAAGGGAGACAGGAGCTGAGGTGGTACTAGCAAACACCTATCACTTGTATCTTGAACCAGGTGCGGAACGGGTAAAAAGTTTTGGTGGTCTACACAAGTTTATGAATTGGTCGGGGCCAACGATGACGGACTCTGGGGGCTTCCAAGTCTTCTCGCTTGGTGCCGCATACGGCAAGGAGATTTCTAAGGTGGTGAAGATCACTGACCCAAGTCGCATGCTTCAAGAGAGGTCACTTGAGGGAGAGACTCCTCGCTTGGCGAATATTGGGGCAGATGGAGTCTCCTTCCGCTCGCACCATGATGGCTCTCTCCACTACATTACTCCAGAGAAGTCTATAGAGATACAACACGACTTGGGTGCAGACATTATCTTTGCCTTTGATGAGTGTACGTCTCCGGCAGAGAGCTTTAAGTATCAAGAGGAAGCACTTGAGAGGACACATCGCTGGGCCAAGAGGAGTTTGGAATATCATAAGTCAAAGGAGAACTCTAAGCACCAAGCCCTATTTGGCATTGTCCAAGGTGGTAGAGAAGAGAGCTTGAGGAAAAAGTCAGCTGAGTATATATCTAGTTTGGACTTTGATGGTTTTGGTATTGGTGGCTCCTTTGCTAAAGAAGATATGGAGACAGCTGTGAAGTGGGTCAATGAGATATTACCAGAGGAGAAGCCGAGACATCTCTTAGGGATCGGAGAGCCAGAGGATTTGCTTATGGGTATAGAGAACGGGGTGGATCTCTTCGACTGCGTGGCGCCAACTCGTAACGGTAGGGGAGGCACACTATATACACACGAGGGGAAGATAAATATTCGTAATGCAGAGTTTAGAGAAGATTTGAAGCCGGTGGATCCAGAGTGTGGGTGCTATACGTGTAAAAATTATTCTCGCGCATATCTTTGCCATCTCTTCCGTGCTCACGAGATGCTTGGAGGGACGCTTGGCTCAATACACAATCTTTACTTCATTATTAATCTCGTTAAGCGAGCTAGACAGGCGATACTAGATGGCAACTTCCAAGAGTTTAAAAAGAGTTTCTTAGAAAAATATTATAAATAGAAAACCGCCCGCGAAGCGAGCGGCTTCGACGGGCGGGTTGGTTACTTCTTTCCCTCGATCACACTTTCGAGCTTGCTCATGGCCGCAGTGATGAACATTGAGATCGACATTAGAGCGTTGAAGGTTGCGAGGCCGTACTGGTTACTCTCAACGTAGGACCCTGCAATTGCCGCCAGGATTAGCCCTAAAACGAACCACAAAGCAGGCATAGTGTCTCCAAATAGGTGAGAGTCGAAGAACATCTTTATTAACTTTATCATATTACATAAGTATTGTCAAGTACCAATTGAATACATCTAAGAAACGTTGTAATATAGGCTTTAAATGAGCATTTTTAAGATAAACAACGAGTTTAAGCCTGCGGGGGACCAGCCCAAGGCCATCAAGGAGCTCACAGAAGGGGTCAAGAAAGGGTTAAGGTATCAGACCCTTCTTGGAGTTACCGGCTCGGGCAAGACCTTCACCGCGGCCAATGTGATAGCAAACATCGGCAAACCTACTCTCGTCATTGCGCACAACAAGACTCTCGCCGCACAACTCGCACAAGAGTATAGAGAGTTCTTCCCAGAGAACGCGGTGCACTACTTCGTCTCATACTACGACTTCTACCAACCAGAGGCCTATATGCCAGTGACAGATACTTATATAGAGAAGGAGGCCATGATAAACGAAGAGATAGACCGTCTCCGTCACGCCTCCACACAAGCCTTACTCACTCGTAAAGATGTAATCATCGTCGCATCTGTATCTTGTATTTACGGATTAGGAAGCCCTGAGGAGTATGAGAAGGTCAATATCAAAATAGAAGTTGGGCAAAAGATTTCTAGAGCTGACTTTATACGAGAGCTTATCCGCATCCACTTCTCTAGGACGAATGCTGATGTTACCCCTGGTACCTTCCGCGCGCTTGGTAACTCTATAGAGTTTATGCCTACAGGAGAGAGGGTTATATATAGGATAGAGATAGAGGGCAATCTTATAGAGAGTATCAAGAAGATAGATGCCGTCTCGCACTCCATCATCTCCAAGCCCACTAGCTACTTCATCTTTCCAGCCAAGCACTTTATCACAGAGGACGAGCAGTCCAAGCGTGCCTTTGAGACTATCAAGAAGGAGTTAGACGAAAGACTTAAGGAGTTAAACAAAGCGGGGAAGATCCTAGAAGCCGAAAGGTTAAAGCGTCGCACTACTTACGACCTCGCGATGATAAAGCAGATAGGCTACACAAGCGGGATAGAGAACTACTCTCGCCACTTCTCTGGCAAGAAGGCTGGAGAAGCCCCAGATACACTACTCTCCTACTTTCCACACAAGGCCGACGGCAGACCTGACTTCCTCACCGTTATAGATGAGTCGCACGTCTCTGTGCCACAGATTGGTGGTATGTATGCTGGAGACCAGTCTAGGAAGACAACTCTAGTTGAGCACGGCTTCAGACTCCCAAGCGCCAAGGATAACAGACCTCTAAGGTTTGAGGAGTTTGAGGAGAGAGTGGGGCAAGTCATCTTCACCTCCGCAACCCCCGGAGTTTATGAGAAGGAGCACTCAGACAAAGTGGTGGAGCAAGTTATCCGCCCTACAGGGCTTATAGATCCAGAGGTGACAGTAAGACCTATTCAGGAGAAGGGTAATTACAAGGGCCAAATATTTGATTTTATAGAAGAGGCGGAGAAGGTGATCAAGAAGGGCGGTAGAGCCATAGCCACCACTCTCACTAAGAAGATGGCTGAAGACCTTTCTGAATATTTGAAAGAGAAGAAGATCAAGGCCACCTATCTGCACAGCGATATCAAGACTATTGAGAGGATAGAAATACTCACTGCATTTAGAAGGGGTGAGTTTGATGTCCTTGTGGGAGTGAATCTCTTAAGAGAGGGCTTGGACTTACCGGAGGTGATGTTTATAGGGATATTAGATGCAGATAAGGAGGGCTTCCTCCGCTCTGAGACCTCTCTCATACAGATCATTGGTCGTGCTGCGAGGAACGTGGAAGGTAAGGTCTACCTCTATGCCGACAACGTTACAGGCTCTATAGAGCGTGCGATAGGTGAGACCAACAGAAGGCGCTCAATACAGCTTGCTTACAACAAAGAGCATGGCATTACTCCCAAGACTATCCTCAAGAAGATTAAGGATATTACTGATACCTTGAAGCGAGAGCACGAGCAGGCTGTGGGTGTACTTCTCCAGACTGATGAGGAGTTCTTCAAAAAGAATCCAAAGAAACTTATCAAAGATAAGATGAAGGAGATGGAGGATGCGGTCCACGATCTAGACTTTGAAACCGCAGCAATACTTAGGGACGAAATCCGTGCTCTAGAGGAAAGGCTAAAAAAAAGCGCCCCCCGACCGAAGCCGAGGGGGTAGTGCAACCAGCGGAATGGATCACCTCCCGGTGCAGTATTGGCCATGATGTCGGTACCACATCCTACGTTGTCTCCTCTTCAGGTTCAGGTGAGGAAGGAAGAAACGGAAGTGCGGGCACACAATCATGATGTCACCATGGATTACTGTCTCCGGGCAGAGGGTGGACGTACGGTACTGCTCTATTTCATATCATAAACCTAAGGCGAGAAGTGTCCAGAAAGTAATACACATGCTATAGTGCTCTGTACTAACCCCTATGCGTCAAGCTAGGGGCGATAACCGTATGGCCAAAGACAAAAAGACTGATACAGAGGGCAAAATAATAGTGAAGGGAGCTCGCACCCACAACCTGAAGAACATCAGCGTGGAGATGCCGAGGAACAAGATGGTGGTCTTCACCGGTCTTTCGGGCTCGGGCAAGTCCTCACTCGCTTTTGACACCATCTTCGCCGAGGGACAGCGCAGGTATGTAGAGAGCCTCTCCTCTTATGCGCGTCAGTTCCTCCACCAGATGCAGAAGCCAGATGTAGACGAGATCATTGGCCTCTCACCAGCCATCTCCATAGACCAGAAGAGTCGCTCCAACAACCCACGCTCTACCGTGGCGACTATTACAGAAATTTATGACTACTTAAGAATCTTGTACGCGCGTATTGGTCGCCCACACTGTCTTGTCTGTGGTAGGGAGATACAAAAGCTCTCAAACGAGGAGATAAAAAATTTCATATTAGAAAAGATAGAGGAGAAGGCGAAGGTTGTAACCAAAGGCAAGAAGATAGACTTCCCATATTATGCTGAGATCTTCTCTCCAGTCGTACGAGGCAGGAAGGGGGAGTACTACCAACTTCTATACGATCTACTTGGTAAGGGCTACATAGAAGTGTTGGTAGATGGTAAGCGTCACAACCTTCGCGAGAGGATAGAGCTCACCAAGACGAAGACCCACAGTATCTCGGTATTAGTAGACGCTATTAGTCTAGGAGACTTTGCTAGTGATGCTAAGTCAGCCAATGAGAGACTTAGCGAGGCAGTGGAGAAGGCTGTGCAAGAGTCAGAGGGGTTGGTCGTACTACGCTTCCGAGATATGGCCAAGGGAGAGAAGGGGAAGAACAAGAAGGAGGAGGTAGACAACACCGAGTTCCTCATGTCGGCCAAGTGGTCTTGTCCTCACGACGGCTTCTCCTTCCCTGAGATAGAGCCGAGACTCTTCTCCTTCAACTCACCATATGGAGCGTGTCCGGAGTGTAATGGTCTTGGGACTAAGTACTTCTTCGGTACAGAGCCATGTCCGAAGTGTAAGGGCAAACGCTTGCGTGAGGAGGCCTTGAACGTGCTTGTGGGAGGCAAGAATATTGTGGAGCTCACCACTCTCTCTATCAAGGATTGTGATGAGTTCTTCAAGAAGCTTAAGTTAACAGCCAGAGAGAAGGGGATCTCAAACGTCGTGACAAAGGAGATATCCTCTCGCCTAGACTTTATGCTAAACGTGGGTATTGAGTACCTCTCTTTGGATAGACGCGCGCACACTCTCTCAGGAGGAGAGGCTCAGCGCATACGTTTGGCTAGCCAGCTCGGCTCTGGTCTTGTTGGAGCTCTCTATGTGTTAGACGAGCCAACTATAGGTCTTCATGCTAGAGACAACGACAGACTTATAAAGACTTTAGTGAACCTTCGTGATCTTGGGAACACCATACTAATAGTCGAGCACGACGAAGACACCATCTACTCCTCTGATTACATCGTAGACATCGGTCCGGGTGCAGGTAGACACGGTGGAGAGGTGGTAGTAGCCGGCGACTTGGAGGAGCTCCTAACTGCGAAGAAGAACACTTCGGGCTCCCTTACTCTCGCATATCTTCGTGGTGAGGAGGAGGTAACGATACCCGAGGAGAGGCGCGAGAGCGACAAGGGCACCATACAGATACGAGGGGGGAACATCTTCAACATCAAGCATATGAACGTGGATGTCCCACTCGGCAAGCTCATCTCTGTTACCGGAGTATCTGGTTCGGGTAAATCTTCTTTTGTCTACGAAATACTTTATAAAAACCTTCAAGCCAGACTGGAGAAGAGGTATAGGAGTGCACAAACCTTTAATGCCCAAAGCTTCACAGGGAGTGAGTATATCTCTCGTGCAATACTCATAGACCAGTCACCAATAGGTAGGACACCGAGGAGTAACCCAGCGACATACACAGGGGCCTTCACCTTCATCCGAGATATGTTTGCCACGAGCGAGGAGGCGAGAGCTCGGGGTTGGAAGGCGAACCGCTTCTCCTTCAACGTGAAGGGTGGAAGGTGTGAGACTTGCCAAGGTAATGGCCTTATAGAGGTGGAGATGCACTTCCTGCCCACCGTCTATGTACCGTGTGATGTCTGCCAAGGTAAGAGGTTTATGAAGGAGACTCTGGAGGTGAAGTACAAGAAGAAGAGTATCTACGATGTGCTAGAGATGACTATAGAGGAGGCCATTAACTTCTTTGAGGACATTCCTGCGATATATGACAGACTCAAGACTCTTGGAGACGTGGGTCTTGGATATCTTAAGCTTGGACAATCTGCTACAACCCTTTCTGGAGGAGAGGCACAGAGGGTTAAGATTGCTTCGGAGCTATATCGACCGCACTTAGCGAAGACGATTTATATTTTAGACGAGCCAACCATCGGTCTCCACTATGCCGATGTGAAGAAGCTTATTGAGATATTGCAGAAGCTAGTAGAGAAGGGTAACACCGTGCTTGTGATAGAACACAACTTAGATCTTATAAAATCTTCTGACTACATTATTGATATCGGCCCTGAAGGAGGAGATGGGGGAGGTAAGCTTGTGGCTAAGGGTACTCCAGAGGAGGTGGCAAATACTGATACACACACAGGCGAGTATCTCCGAAAACTTTTGAGGAAAAAGAAAAAGAGCAACTAGACTTCAGTTGCTCTTCTGCATCTCAACACGGCTTGTGGTCGTTGATGAAGATGCTTCCTGGTTCAAAGCCGTCCATGAGAGGACGAAATTCTGGATCCGCCTTCTCTTGAGTTGGCGGAGCTGGCATCAAGGCCTGCTCGACAGACTTGAGTGGGTTCTGCCTACCAATGTTCTCAGCAAGCCCACTCGGCCCTTCAGCGATCTGGATGATCTCATCCACTTGCTGGTCGAGATCATTGGAGATCTCCTCATCAGACAAGAATCTCTGGCGCATATTTCCTCCTTTGTGCGGGGTCTTTAAATATAGTAGAATAGAAATGGTGAATAGTCAAGCATACAAATCCACAGCCTTACCAGACTCCCCAGGTGTCTATTACTTCCTTGGACCCAAGAAAGAGGTTTTGTATGTGGGTAAGGCCACCTCACTTAAGGACAGGGTCAAGAGCTACTTTGGCAAGGACCTCATACTTACTCGTGGACCCCTCTTGGTCAAAATGGTTACAGAGGCAGAGAGTATAGAGTTTATCTCTACCGACTCGGTCCTTGAGGCATTGATGCTCGAGGCCTACCAGATAAAGCAGTATCAACCCTACTACAACTCCAAGGCAAAGGACGACAAGAGCTACAACTTTGTCACCATTACTGATGAGGACTTCCCTAAGATAGTTGTAACTCGTGGTGCGGGGACGTACGGACCCTTCCCACACTCGGGAGAGCTCAAGGAGGCCTTGAAGATTATTCGCAAGATCTTCCCCTATAGAGATGAGAAGTGTAAGCTCACTGGTAAACCTTGTTTTAACGCTCAACTCGGGCTGTGTCCAGGACCTTGTGCTGGTTTAATTTCTAAGACTGAATACAGTAAGCAGATAAAGAAGATCAAACTCTTCTTTGAAGCGAAGAAGTCAGAGCTTATAAAGACATTGGACAAGGAGATGAAGTCTTTGGCCAAGAGTCAGAAGTTTGAGGAGGCAGAGAGGGTCAAGAGGCAAATCTTTGCCCTAGAGCATATCCACGACATGGCTTTGATAAAGCGCGACCTAGAAGCTAGAAGCAATAAGCTAGAACCTGTATTTAGAATTGAGGCTTACGACATCGCACATCTATCAGGCAAGGATACTGTGGGAGTGATGGTGGTTGTAGAGGACGGTGAGCGAGCCCCGAGTCAGTACAGGAAGTTTAAGATCAAGGTAGACAAGAACGATGATGTAGGTAATTTGAAGGAGGTGCTAACAAGACGACTTAACCATCCTGAGTGGAGGATGCCAGATGTTGTAGTAATAGACGGAGGAGTGGGTCAGATAAATGTGGCCAAAGAAGTTTTGAAGGACACTAAGCTAGACATAGTAGCAGTAACGAAGGATGAGAGACATAAAGCAAGAGATTTGGTGGGGGACAAGGAGATAATAAAAAAGTGGGAGAAGTCTATACTCTTAGCCAACGCAGAGGCACACCGCTTCGCAATAAGTTATCATCGCAAATTGCGTGGCAAAGGTTTTAGAATATAAATCAACAAAACTATGAAAAGAATCATTATCTCTGGCTTTATTTTGGTGGTGATAGCTGTCATTATCGCCAATGTATACTCCGACTCCTCTACGCTCACTCCAGCTTCTCTTGGCCCTATTACTAAAGTTGTTGTAGACGGGGAGGAGAAAAATGCTATATCAATAAACCTAAACGATGCTGACCGCGTTTATATGGGCACTCGTTGTCCAGGAAATCTGAGTCAACAAGACAATAGCTCTTACATAACAAGAGAGATGGCCCCAGAAGGATATGGAGTTATCTTCCATTACGATAACGTAGGAGAGTGCATCTACAAACTTAGATCAGTTGACCAGTTCGGAAAGGATATCCCAACAGAGCACGGAGATCTCTACTACGGTTCGTTCATTCTTGAATAAAGAACTGGTTAAATGTAGGACTTTTACGAAGTGAGGTATAATTTCTAATATGAGAATTGCAGTCCTTCGCGGAGGGCCATCCGAGCACTATGAGGAGTCGCTTAAGACTGGTAACACGGTCTTGTCTATCCTGCGTGAGGAGCCGAAGTTTAGACCCTTAGACATCTTCATCTCCAGAGACGGCGAGTGGCACCACATGGGTAAGCCCTATGAGCCACACAATCTACTCAAGCATGTGGACTTAGTATGGAATGCTCTCCACGGCGAGTATGGCGAGGACGGCAAGCTTAGCCAACTCCTACATCAGCTAAACGTCCCATACACTGGTTCTACTCCTATGCACTTGGCCATGGCGATGAACAAGGATATGAGCAAGCGTATCTATGAGCAAAGTGGCCTACTAACCCCCAAGCACGAGGTACTCTTAGGTCATGTGTCGGAGGATGACCTTGTCAGGGTCTTTCGCAACTACTTGCACCCAGTAATGGTGAAGCCTGTAACTGGCCGAGGAGGTATAGGAATGAAGATAGCCCACTCCTTTGAGGAGCTCAAGGAGGCGGTGATACACGCCTTCAAGCACGCAGAGAGGGTCTTGGTAGAGGAGTTTGTGCGGGGGATAGAAGCTAGGTGCTCCGTGGCAGAGGGCTTCAGAGGCAAGAAGATGTACACCTTCCTCCCTATGCCAAACGACCCGCTTTATCGGGCAGGCTTCAAATCTGATACACACAAGGAGATAGAGAGGATGGCCGAGCTCGCTCACCGCTCGCTCGGGCTTCGCCACTACTCATCCTCTGACTTCGTTATAACCCCCAAGGGTAAGGTGTATATATTGGAGACAAACGCTCTTCCGTCTCTCGCCCCCGACTCGCATCTCCACAACTCACTTCTACAAGTAGGTACCACCCCCAAGGAGTTTGTGCATCATGTGATTTCGTTGGTTGTGTAGAGTGGACCTACGGGGAGTCGAACCCCGACCTGTTCCATGCCATGGAACCGTTCTACCGCTATACTATAGGCCCTGACAGCACTATTTTTATTGATTTTCGGCCTGTTGTCGAGTATATTAAAGCCCTTGGGCCCTTAGCTTAGTTGGTAGAGCGCCTCATTTGCAATGAGGAGGTCATCGGTTCGAATCCGATAGGGTCCACCCAATTTGAGCTCAAAATGTGGTAAGATAGTCGAGGTTAGCTAATATAATCAATTTTATGGATCAAGTAATAGGATACTGTGTTAAGTGCAAGGAGAAGCGTGAGATGAAGGATGTACAGAAGGTAGAGATCAAGCCTGGACGCCCAGCGGCTAAGGGTACTTGCTCTGTCTGCGGTACAGGTATGTACAAGATTCTCCCTAAGGCACAAGCCTAACTTTTAGAGGATAAAACGATGGGTATTAAGGACTTCATGATGAAGCAGGTTCTTAAGCATAAGCTAAAGAACCTTCCAGAGGCTCAAAGAGAGGCTATTATTGGCGCTGTGGAGAAGAACCCTGACTTCTTCAAGCGGATAGGCGACGAGATAGAGAAGAGGAAGAAGAGTGGTCAGAGCGAGATGGAGGCTACTATGGCCGTCATGCGTGAGAACCAGAAGGAGTTACAGAACTTAATGATGCAATAATAATGAAGAAAAAGAAGATATTTATCCTACTTGGGCACCCAGACAAGGACACTCTTAACGGCACTCTAGCTAGTGAGTACGAGCGCGGAGCCGAGGAGGTAGGACACGAGACAAGGAGGATGAACCTAGGCGACATGCAGTTTGACCCCATACTCCACAAGGGGTACAAGGTTATCCAAGAGCTAGAGCCAGACCTAAAGGCCTTCCAAGAGAACGTGAAGTGGGCTGACCACTTCATCATCTTCTATCCATCTTGGTGGTCTACTATGCCAGCTCTTCTTAAGGGACTCATAGACCGCGTGTGGCTACCCGGCTTCGCCTACCACTTTACCCACAACGGCAACTGGTGGCAGAAGCTCCTTAAGGGGCGCTCGGCGACTATGGTGGTGACCTCCGATACTATGCCTATCATTCAGAGGATTATGTTTGGCGATACGACTAACGAGCTTAGGAAGGGTATCTTGGGCTTCTCTGGCTTCTCTCCTGTGAGGGTATACAAGTTTGGCTACCTCAAGCACTTCGGCATGTGGGCAAGCGATAGGATGAAGCGAAAGGTCTACAGACTCGGCCAAAAGGCAAAGTAACTCACCCGACAAGGCAACGCCTTGTCGCAAATCTGTGGATAACAAAAAACACGGGAACTCCGTGTTTTTTGTTTGCTTAACTACTTACTTCTAGAGACCAGAGGTAGTAGTAGCGGTGAACTCTGGAGAGTTGGTGATGTTGCCAGAGTTGTCAGTAGACTGGACTACGAAGGCGTAGGCTGTGCTTGTGGCCAGACCTGTTGCTTGTAGGCTATGACTCATGGTGGATGTACCCGAGGCAACTACGTTTGTCGTAGAAGCAGTGAGTACTAGTGGGCTCACAGTAGAGTAGAAGAGCTTAGAGGTTGCTTGCTCATTCGTACTCCAAGCAACGTTCACCGTAGAGGTGCCAACTACAAGTGCTACAGAGGAGATAACTGGAGCGACAGTGTCTGTAGGTAGACCCTTGGTGGTGAAGGAGAACTGATTAGAAGTGGCTGTGTTACCTGCTTTGTCCTTAGAGCTGACCACGGCGTAGTAGGTGGTGCTTGCTTGTAAGCCAGAGACGATGATCTTGTGGTCTCGGGTGAGGTTGCTCTTGGTACTTGAGGATGCAGTGCTCATATCTACTGGTGAGACCTTGCTCCAGAAGATGGTGCTGTCCGCCTTCTCGTTTGTGTTCCACTTCACTACCACATCGTTTATACCTGTAACACTGGTGATGCTTGTTATCACAGGAGCTATTGTGTCGGGAGTAGTGGTGCCGTTGTTCCATCCGCCAAACTTCTTAGCAATACCGAAGGGGAGGAAGCAGTAACTAGAAGGGTTTAACTCTCCGTTCTTCTTAATAAATCCGGGAGCGATGAGATGGCCGAAGGCCTTGAGACAGCTCTTGGTGCTCTCTCTTACCTTTTCTGCCCTCTCTTTAGCTTCTTCTCTTTTATCTTCTCTCTTATCCTTCTTCTCCTCTCTATCGTCCTCATCTCTCTCCCTTTTATCCTCCTTCTTTTCTAATTTGTTTTCTAACTTTTGGACTTGAGCAACTTGAGACTTACCTCTGTTGCCGTTGTTACTCTTCTCGTTCTTGGCGAAGGCGAGTGCAGGGGAGAAGCCAATAGTGAGTAAGAGTGCAAGTGTTACGAAACTCTGGTAACGATTTTTAGACATAATTTGTTGTTGAATGTTAATCTAAGCGGAAGATGTATATTTGGTATCCGCTTGATTGACTAAACGTATAAGCAGGCAAACTCTTTCGTAGACAAGCTTCCTTTTATATAGTACGGTTTAGAAAATTAAGACTACTTTCTGTAAGAGAACGACTACAAAATCGTTATGTATATCAATGACCGCAAAAAGGATTTCACTCTCATATACGAGGCAGAGCACGATGCGGTCTTTAGGTTTTGCTTCTTTAGAGTCTCTGATAGAGAGAAGGCGCTTGATCTTACCCAAGAGTCATTCGTCAAACTCTGGAAGCATATGCTTGAGAATACTAAGGTCGATAATCCCAAAGCCTTTCTCTTTGTTGTGGCAAGACATCTCATTATTGACTGGTATAGAAAGAAGAAGACTCTCTCACTTGATTTCTACAACTCAAATGAGCTTGGCAAAGGGTTTGATGTCGCAGATGAGAGTGGCGCAAGTGAGATTGAGACAAGTTCGGATGCTAAGCGCGTCACCTCTATGATAAGCAAACTTCCTCCACAATACAGAGATGCTGTGTATCTAAGGTTTGTGGAAGACTTACCACCTAGAGACATTGCCCAGATACTCAAGCTTAGTACTGGAGTGGTCTCTGTGCGTATTACCAGAGGGATACAGGAGCTTAGGCGTATGCTTGGTATAAATAATAGATAAATATGAAAGAAGAAGACTTAAAGAAGGCTCTAAACGAGCTCAAGGAAGTGAGGATGACCAATCTTGAGACAGAGGCGATGCTCGAGCAGGTCTTCCGTGCACCCATACCATCACCGTATTTCAAGCGCAATAAAGTCTTTGCTCTTGTGATGGTCTTGGTCCTTGTCTTCTCCACAGGTGGTGTGACCTACGCTTCAAACGATGCTCTCCCTGGAGACATTCTCTATCCGGTGAAGGTCAAGGTTGTTGAGCCTATACTTGATGTGGTTAATGCAAGCCCAGAGAAGAAGGTGGCATGGAGCGAGGAGAAGGTGACAAGACGTATCGAGGAAGCTGATGCACTAGCAAGGGAAGATAAGTTGGACGACAAGAAGGCAGAGGAGTTGGAGAAGGAGATAAGGAAGAGCTCTATAGAGTTCGCCAAGGCGGTAGAAGATAGAGATGAAGAGGATGAAGAAGAGAAGGAGAAGAGGAAGGAGGAGTTCAGGAAGAAGGTAGAGGCCAAAGAGTTTGAGGTAAAGGTGGAGTATATAGAGGAGAAGCAAGAAGGCAAAGCAGAGGAGAAGGAAGAAAAATTTAAGGAAGATATAGAGAAGCAAGAGAAGAAGGAGGAGCAGAGCGAGAAGGTGAGGAAGATCAAGGACACTGCTATAAACGCTCTAGACAAGGAGGATAGAAAGAAAAACATGAAGGAAGAGGATCGAGGTCGAAATAAAAACAAATAACAAAAAACCGCAATCTTCGTGATTGCGGTTTAAATTCTGGCTTCTGCCCGATGCTTAGCTCTCAAGGTCTCAAGCACTCTCTGCTTCTCCTTGAATTCAGGCGAGTCTGGACCGTGGGTAGTCTTTGCTTCCAGAGCCTCTCTTAAGGCACGGGCCTCAGCTACAAGAATGTTATCTCCTTCATAAGACATTTAGTCTCCTTGTGGAAGGATGAATCTTTGGTTACAATACTGACTCAACCAAACCCTGTCAATGAGTAAGCTTTCTGTCGGTATTGTTGGTCTCCCAAACGTAGGTAAGTCTACGCTCTTCAACGCACTGACCAAGAAGAGTGTGCCAGCAGAGAACTACCCCTTCTGCACCATAGACCCCTCTGTGGGTATTGTGCCCGTGCCAGACACTCGTTTGGATAAGCTCGCAGAGATGAGCAAGTCTAAGAAGGTTGTGCCAGCAGTTGTGGAGTTCGTAGACATCGCAGGGCTCGTGAAGGGTGCGAGTGAGGGGGCTGGGCTCGGTAACAAGTTCCTCCAGAACATCCGCGAGGTAGACGCTATCATTCAAGTGGTAAGAATCTTTGAAGATAAGGACATAATCCACGTACACGACAAGGTGGACCCACTCTTTGATATTGAGGTGATAAACATGGAGCTCCAAGCCGGAGGTATCAACAAACCCACACTCTACGTGGTCAATACTTCTGAGATAGCGGAGAACAAGCGCGATGTGCTTGATAAGATCCTAGGGCCATACATAGAGATAGATGCAGTCTTCGGCAAGGGCTTGGACAACCTTATCAAGGCAAGCTATGACCTACTGAACCTCATAACCTTCTTCACTACAGGAGAGAAGGAGTCTAGAGCTTGGACCACAAGGAGGAATGCCACTGCTCCCGAGGCAGGTAAGTCCATCCATACAGATTTTCAGGAAAAATTTATTCGTGCAGAGGTGGTGGCTTACGACAAGCTTATAGAAGTAGGCTCCTTCGCCAACGCACGAGCAAAAGGCCTAGTCCGCACAGAAGGCAAGGAGTATATAGTCCAAGACGGCGACGTTATAGAATTTTTGGTATAATGTGACCTTATGAACAACAAAATAACCGCAAGGGACTTCTTCTTGCACTTGGGCGCTATTGTGAGCTTCTATGCCAGCGTTATTGCTCTTATCACACTGCTCTTCGAGGTTATCAACTTCGCATACCCTAAGGTGACAAATGCGTATATGTACGCCTTCCCATCTATCAGTATGCAGGTGGCCATACTCGTCGTCGCTCTACCCATATTCCTCCTCATATCTAGGTTCTTTGAGAAGGCGTATGCCGTGGATGCATCACTTCGCGAGATGCCACTCAAGAGGTGGCTTAGCTTCATCACTATCTTTATTGCTGGTACCATCGTCGCTGGGGACCTCGTCACTGTTATATACATGTTCCTAGACGGACAAGAGCTAACCACAGCCTTCCTACTTAAGGTGCTTACTCTCCTCATCATCTCCTCCGGAGTCTTCATTTACTACATGAGGGAGATAAAGAACATCATTCTCCCCAAGGAGAGGACTATGTGGAGAGCTCTAGTACTCATCTTCACCCTTACGTCTATCGTCCTTGGCTTTGTGGTTATCGGCTCACCTCGTGCACAGCGTGAGTACAGATACGACTCACAGAAGGTTTCCGATCTACAGAACATTCAGTGGCAGGTTATAAATTACTACCAAATGAAGGGGATTCTTCCGGAGGCACTTACGGACTTGGACGACTCTCTAAAACCAGGGCTTGTATCCAACGACCCACAAACTGGAGATGCCTACGTGTATAAGAAGACGGGGGCACTAGCCTTCGAGCTCTGTGCCGACTTCAACCGTGAGACAAGACTTGGTATCCCTATGAGTGAGGGAGACCTCGCAGCTCGAAGCAGTGTCTACTATGGAAGACAAGAAGAGAATTGGGACCACGAAGCTGGTGAGCACTGCTTCTCTCGTACGATAGACCCACTCTTGTATCCTCAAATTAAGAGGTAACTTAAGTAATGAAGGAGTACGACCCAAAGGATATAGAAACCAAGTGGCAGGCGGAGTGGGAGAAGAGTGGAATATACAAAGCCAAAGGAAAGGGGGAGAAGTATTACTCTCTTATTGAGTTCCCGTACCCTTCTGGAGACGGGCTTCATGTAGGTCACCCAAGGCCTTATATAGGTATGGATGTTGTCTCTAGGAAGAGGCGTATGGAGGGTTACGACGTGCTTTACCCCATAGGTTGGGACGCCTTTGGTCTTCCTACGGAGAACTATGCCCTAAAGACTGGCAAAGACCCAAGACAAGTTACTAAAGAGAATTCGGAGAACTTCAAAAGACAGATAAAGTCTCTAGGCATATCTTTTGACTGGTCTCGTGAGGTGAACACCACTGACCCCAAGTACTACAAGTGGACGCAGTGGCTCTTCCTTAAGTTTTTGGAGGAGGGCTTGGCTTATAAAGCCAAGATGCCTATCAATTGGTGCCCAAAGGACAAGATTGGTCTTGCTAATGAGGAGGTGGTGGATGGTAAGTGCGAGAGGTGTGGTACAGAGGTAGAGCTAAGAGAGCGTGAGCAGTGGATGCTCAAGATTACTGCGTACGCAGAGCGACTCCTTAAAGACTTGGACGAGGTAGACTACCCCGAGCGAGTGAAGGCTCAACAGAGGAATTGGATAGGCAAGAGCGAGGGCGCGCTTATAAAGTTCGACGATATCGAAGTATTCACAACTCGACCCGACACCATATACGGAGCAACCTTTATTGTTGTGTCTGGCAAAGAGGATAGATTTACTGGTAGGTATGTGACGAACCCCGCCACGAAGGAGAAGATTCCCGTCTGGGAAGCAGAGTACGTACTCTCTGACTATGGCACCGGAGCTATTATGGCTGTACCTGCGCACGATGAGAGAGACTTTGAGTTTGCTAAGAAGCACGATTTGCCTATAAAGGAAGTGGTTATCGAGAGGATGATAGATAAAAGTAATCCTCACGTAGAAGGAAAGAAAATAATTTTTAGAGACGCAATTATTGCAGCAGTTAGGAATCCTAAGGACGGCAAATACATTTGCTTGAAGTGGAAGAAGCAACCATGGACCACCTTTGTCATGGGAGGTATTGAGGGAGAAGAGGATCCTGTTGTTGCAGCATTGAGGGAAGTCAAAGAAGAAACTGGATATAAAAATATAAAACATATACAAACTCTAAAGGATGCACAGTCTGAGTTTTTTGCTGCACATAAGGATGTAAATAGGGTAGCTCACACAAGAAACTTAATCTTTGAGCTAATAGACGAAGAGCGCGAGGAAATCTCGAACGAGGAAAAGGATACCCACGAGATAGTCTGGATGTCTGTTGATGAAATTTTGGCTACCAAGATGACCCACAGTGAGATGCCGATATTTGTGGATTGGTTTAACGGGACAAGTAACCCCTTTGTAGGTATTGGTGTGTTAATAAATTCTGGTAAGTTTGATGGCTTAGAGTCGGAAGATGCTAAGAAGAAGATTACTAAGGCGGTTAAAGGCGAGTGGGTTACAAAGTTTAAGCTTAGAGACTGGGTCTTTAGCCGTCAGAGATATTGGGGAGAGCCTATACCAGTCATCCTTTGTAAGAAGTGCGGGATAGTGCCAGTACCAGAGAGTGACCTACCTGTAGAGCTTCCAGTTGTGGAGAAGTACGAGCCGACAGAAACAGGCGACTCCCCACTAGCCAAGATTGAGAGTTGGGTCAATGTGAGATGTCCACTTTGTGGTGATAAGGCCAAGAGAGAGACAGACGTAATGCCCAACTGGGCTGGCTCCTCTTGGTACTTCATGCGCTATACAGACCCAGAGAACGATAAGGAATTCGCTTCCAAGAAGGCCTTGAAGCACTGGATGCCAGTAGACTGGTATAACGGTGGCATGGAGCACACGACTTTGCACCTCTTGTACTCAAGATTTTGGAACAAGTTCCTCTTTGATTTGAAATTAGTGCCTACAAGCGAGCCATACAAGAAGCGCACCTCACATGGACTCATCTTGGCAGAGGGAGGAGAGAAGATGAGTAAGTCCAAAGGCAATGTGGTGAACCCAGACGATATTGTAGATCGTTTCGGTGCGGATACCTTACGACTCTACGAGATGTTTATGGGCCCATTTGAGCAGGCTATAGCTTGGAGTGAGTCTAGTCTTGTCGGACCAAGGCGTTTTATAGAGAGGGTGTGGAAGTTGAGAGGCAAGGTTGGTGAGGTAGAACCAAGCAACTTTCTAATGCACTCCACAATCAAGAAGGTATCAGAAGACATAGAGAGCATGGGCTTCAACACAGCCGTATCTGCCATGATGGTTTGGGCTAATGAGTTAGATAAGAGGGAGGTTGTCTCTAGTGTTGAATATGAGACCTTACTCAAGCTTCTCTCTCCTTTTGCTCCACATGTGACAGAAGAGCTTTGGGCTAACCTTGGTCACAAAGAGTCTATCCATGAGAGTGAGTGGCCAAAGTGGGAAGAGAAGTATTTGGTCCAAGACGAGGTAACTATAGCTGTACAGATAAACGGGAAGGTGAGAGGGAAACTTGTAGTTTCTAGGAATACAGAAGAAGCAGAAGTAGAGAAGTTGGCTAAGCAACTACCAAATATTCTTAAGTGGATAGAGGGTAAAGATGTGAAGAAAGTGATAGTCGTCCCTCAAAAAATAGTAAATATTGTTATCGCTTGACACCTTGTCAAGCGGGTGATAGAAATAGGAGAAGCTAATTATGAGCGAAAAGATTACACTTACGTTCAAACCTAAGGCCGTCACGAAACGCCTCCTTTCTGTTCTAACAAAAAGAGGTGCCGATGTTATAGAGAACCGCTATGGTCTTGGTGCAAAGGCTACCAGGATGACACTAGATGCCATCGGTAAGAAGTACGATATTACTCGTGAGAGAGTCCGTCAGATTGAGAACCACTCTCTAGCTCTCATCAGGAAGTCTAAGGAGTATAAGCAAGAGCAAGATGTCTTTGATGAGCTAAAGGCTTTGGTACTTGAGCTTGGTGGTATTGTCGCTGAGAAGGATCTCTTGAAGCACATCGCTAAGGATGTTCCAACCCAAAACCAAATACATTTCCTCTTAACTATTGGTGAAGCTTTCACGCGAGAGAAGGAAGACGAAGACTTCAAGCACCGCTGGCATGTAGATGGAGAGTTGGCCAAGAAGATCCACAACTCTCTTAGGAAGCTTTACTCCAAACTTTCTGATGATGAGCTTGTACTAGAAGCTGATCTTATAGACGACTTCTTGGAAGAGATCAAGGACATGAACGACAAGTACAAGAACGAGGAGGTTATAAAGCGCTGGTTATCTATCTCAAACAAGATTGATAAGAACCCACTAGGTGAGTGGGGCAGGAGCACCTCTCCAAACGTGAACGCCAAGGGTATGCGAGATTACGCCTTCTTGGTTATAAGGAAGCACGGCTCTCCTATCCACTTCAAGGAGGTGGCTAAGGCTATATCTCAGTATTTTGATAAGAAGGCTCATGTCGCTACAACTCACAACGAACTTATAAAGGATCCACGCTTTGTGCTTGTAGGACGTGGTCTATATGCTCTTGCAGAGTGGGGTTATATGTCTGGTGTAGTCAAAGACGTTATAAAGAAAATCATTGAGAAGAATGGACCTCTCACTAAGGACGAGATTATTAAGAAGGTGTTGAAGGAGCGTTATGTAAAGGAGAACACCATTATGGTTAATCTCCAGAACCCAAAGTATTTCAAGAAAGACAAGGAAGGTCGTTACAGCATTGCCTAATCTTTTGGTAGAATAAAAGAATGCTATTTGAAGTGTTCTCCCCTTTGTTCAATCAAACTTTTTTTTGGGAGTTTATTGATATTGCTAAGGTCAGTGCACCGGTATGGATCCCTGTATTGCTGGGAGCTGTTTTCTTCGAAGTTTGGATTAGTTTGAAGCAAAGAGAGTGGGTCGCCTCACAAGGAAGCGTACTCCTTGAGATAAAGTTGCCCAGAGAGCAGATGAAGTCTCCTGTGGCGATGGAGATGTTCTTAAACCACTTAAACCAAGGTGGGGTGGGAACACTTCTTGATGTGTATCTTAAGGGTAGAGTGAGGACGTGGTTCTCACTTGAGCTTGTCAGTATTGGTGGAGCAGTCAAGTTTTATATATGGATGCACAAATCCCATCGTACAAGAGTAGAGGCCCAACTATATGCTCAGTTCCCCAATATTGAGATCCACGAGGTTGAGGATTATGCTATGAAGGTTGACCACAACCCAGAGAAGTGGAAGTTTGGTAAGTTGCTCCAGTTTACTCTCACTAAGCCCGATGCTTATCCGATAAAGACTTATGTTGATTATGGTTTGGACAAGGATCCGAAGGAGGAGTATAAAAACGATCCAATAGTTTCTGTTATAGAGTATCTTGGCTCTCTCAAGGCTGGTGAGCAGGCTTGGATACAAATACTTGTAAGATCACACGCTAAGGAAGGACTTAAGCTTGGTAGGATATTCGTCAAACCAGACTGGAAGAAGGCTGTTGAGAGTGAGGTCAAGAAGATTCTTAAGGAAGCTCGCTTTAAGGTAGATGAGGAGAAGGCTCCTAGTGGTCAACACATGTCGGAGGGCCAGAAGGATGTAGTAAGGGCTATAGAGCGGACTACAGGCAAGATTGCTTTTGACACAATGATTAGAGCTTTCTACTTTGCAGAGAAGGATAGTTTTAACGGAGCAAGTATCGGAGGTCTTATCGGCACAATGACCCAGTATAATTCGGCATCTTTGAACGGTTTCAGGCCAGACTTTAGTGCTGATTATGACTATCCGTGGCAGGACCCCTTTGGCAAGAAGAGGTTAAGTAATGAGAGGAAGCTCCTAGAGGCATACAAGAGGAGATCCTTCTTCGCTCCACCATTTAGAAACTTTAAGGGCAAACCTTTCATCCTTACAACAGAAGAGCTTGCTACAATCTTCCACTTCCCAGGAGAGGTGGCTGCTACACCTTCTCTCTCTCGCATACCTTCGAAGAAGGCCGAGGCCCCCTCAAACCTACCCATATAATGCCACCGATAGAATTACCAAAAGACAAGAGGATATACGTGTTTGGGGGTCTTTTTTTCTTCCTATTTTTGTACGCCTTCGCCTTCTCATCTCCGAGGAACTTCCCAGTTGATACTATTATTACTTTGGAGAAGGGGGCTGGGCTGACTCAATTAGCAAACAAGTTGGAAGATATGGGAGTGATACGTTCCAAACTTTGGTTTAGGACAGCAGTCATACTCTTTGAAAGTGAGAGAGGGATACAAGCAGGAGATTACTATCTGTCTAGAAGACAAAATGCCATCTCTCTAGCGTGGCGGATGACTCATGGTCGGCACGGCTTGGCGGAGATAAAGATCACTGTCCCAGAAGGTTTTACTAATCAAGAGATATCAGACCTCTTTGATGAGAGATTCTCTAATTTTGAAAGAGAGAGGTTCTTGGAGTTGTCTCAAGAGGGATATATGTTCCCTGATACATATTTCGTAAGAGTTAATGCTACGACCGAAGATGTAGTAGAACTCTTCAAGAGCAATTATGAGAAGAAGGTCTCTCCACTCAGAGAGAGGATGAGAGAGTTCGGAAAGACAGAAGAAGAGATTATCAAGATGGCTTCTATCATAGAAGGGGAGGTACAAACTTTTGAGGACAAGCAGACCATCTCTGGTATTCTCTGGAAGCGCCTATCTATTGGTATGGCCTTACAAGTAGATGCAGACCCAAAGACTTATGAAGAGCCGGGGTTACCAAAGCAACCTATCAACAATCCCGGGCTTCTCTCTATAGAGGCGGCTCTCACCCCCAAGAGCTCCCCGTACTTCTACTTCTTAAATGCGAAGTCGGATGGTGCAACTTACTTTGCCGAAACCTTAGAGGAGCATATCTTAAATATCCAAAAACATCTCTAACCTCAGCCCCCAAACAAGGCGTTGCCTTGTCGCAAACCTGTGGATAACTTTTTATGATAGAGTCACTAGGCTATGAATAAAGGGAAGAAGGTCTTTGTGGGGCTTTCAGGAGGAGTGGACTCGGCCGTGAGCGCTGCCCTGCTAAAAGAACAAGGCTACGACGTCACAGGGGTGTTTATCAAAGTCTGGCAACCAGACTTTTTGACCTGTACTTGGAGAGAGGAGAGGCGAGACGCTATGCGTGTAGCCTCCAAGCTAGAGATCCCCTTCCTCTTCTTTGACTTCTCTGAAGAGTATAAGAAGGGTGTAGCAGACTACATGATAGAAGAGTACAAGAACGGAAGAACTCCTAATCCAGATGTGATGTGTAATAGGGAGGTGAAGTTTGGCGCCTTCTGGAACAAGGCTAAGGAGATGGGAGCGGACTTCATCGCTACAGGTCACTATGTCAGAAATGAAGATGGGAGGCTTATGGAAGGGGTAGATAGCAACAAAGATCAGAGTTACTTCCTCTATACTCTCACTCAAGAGGACTTAGAGCACATCCTCTTCCCTATAGGGCACTTGAAGAAGGATGAAGTTAGGAGGCTAGCTAAGAAGTTTGGTCTTTCTAATGCCGACAAGGCTGATAGTCAAGGCATCTGCTTCTTGGGTGATGTAGACTTAGAAACTTTCTTGTCTAACTTTATAAAAGTGGAGAGGGGAGACGTGCTTAGTGTAGATGGAGAGGTTATCGGTAAGCACAAGGGGGCACTCTACTACACTCTTGGAGAGCGACATGGTTTTGAAATATTTAAGAAAGGTGTTGTTTCTAAACCCTTCTATGTAGTGAGTAAGGATATGAAGGCAAACACCATCATTGTCTCAAACAAAGAGAAAGAGATAGAAGACTTCAAGAAAAAGGATATTGTTGTAACAAAAATAAACTGGATAAACAAACTAAAATCTAATGATCTAGAAGCAAGAGTAAGATACAGACAAGAGAGGCTACAAATAAAATTAGAAAATAGCCGAGTCATCTTCAAAAATCCTCAAACCGTCGCATCTGGCCAAGCTATCGTCTTTTATCATGCTGATGAATGTTTGGGGGGTGGTATAATTGAGAAATGAATATAGTAAAAGCCGATGGAACTGTAGCCATCTTTGACCCCTCTAAGCTTCGGGCATCGCTTCTTAGAGCTAAGGCGAGCGAGGAGGCAACAGAGAAGGTGATGAGTCAGATCATGCCTGAAATTCGTGAGGGGATGACAACAAAAGAGATATATAACCACGCCTTTAGGTATCTAGTAGAGCACCAAAAACCGGTAGCTCAGAGGTATTCTGTGAGACGTGCTCTTCTTGATATGGGGCCAACAGGCTTCCCCTTTGAGGACTTTGTAGCAGAAACTCTAAAGGTGAGAGGATACGAAACTCTAACAAGACAAAATGTACTTGGTGGGTGCGTTCAACATGAGGTAGATGTCGTGGCTTGGAACAAGGACGAACTCATAATGGTTGAGGCTAAGTTCCACAACGGACTTGGAGTTAAGTCGGATCTCAAGGTGGCCTTGTATGTCAAAGCAAGGATGGACGACATTAAGGAGAACGTCTTTGACTATGGAGGAGAGAACAGGAAGGTTACGGATGGATGGCTCGTGACCAACACCAAGTTCTCCTCTACTGCTCTACACTATGGACTTTGCCAAAAGTTAACCATGATAGGATGGAATTATCCGGAGAAGGGGAATCTCCAAGACATGATAGAGGAGAACCCCGAACTTCTAGACTTAATCTTTAAAAAACATATAGAGCAAAACTTATGATGACTTATATAGAACCTTATTACATAAACCTTATCATCGCCCTTGCTCTTGGAGTGATCATCGGGCTTGAGCGCACCATTGCTCACAAGACAGCGGGCATGCGCACATATGGGCTTGTCTCTATGGGCTCTTGTCTCTTCATTATCCTCTCTCAAATAGCTGTAGCTAACAGTGGTTTGTATGACTTTGACCCCATGCGTACAGCAGCGGGCGTCATTATGGGTATAGGCTTCCTCTGTGGAGGGGTTATCATCTTCCAGAACCATGAGCTTACAGGACTCACCACAGCGGCAGGTCTCTGGGTCTCAGCTGGTATTGGTATGGCGGTAGGCTTTGGACAAGTCGGCCTTGCAACCTTCGCCACTATAGCCACTCTACTCGTCTTCACTCTCCTCTGGACAGTGGAACATCTTATAATCAAGAGGAAAGAGAGATGACTAAACTATTTTTTGATATAGAGACGCTTCCGGCTGACAAGGACTCGTTACCTAAGCTTAAGTATCTTTATGACAAAAAAGTATCAAAGTTAGATCCAGATTCCGAAAAAGTAATAGAATCTTTTGAGAAATTTGTAGAGAAGACATCCTTTGATGGAGCCTTCGGCCGTGTGTGCTGTATTGCTTATGCGATAAACGATAAGCCAGCAGAGTGTCTCTCTGGAGACGAGAAGGAGATAGTACAGAAGTTTTGGCAGATTGCGGGTAAGGCCGATCTTATAATCGGTCACAACATTAGAGACTTTGACCTACCCTTCGTTATGCAGAGATCTGCTATCTTGGGAGTCAAGCCAACTTGGAACAAGTTTGAGGAACCCGGTAAGAAACCTTGGGATATGGTCAAGTTCCTCTCCTTTGCTAGATACAAGAACGCACCAATCTTTGACACTATGCACGAGTGGAGCAATTGGGGCGATACTAGAAACAACAAAAGCTTAGAGCATCTGGCTTTAGCGATGGGGATACCAACGCCTAAGGAGGGTATAGACGGCTCACAGGTGGCCAAGTTTTTTGAAGAGGGAAAGATCAAAGAAATTTGCGACTATTGCATGAGAGATGTAGAGACCACAAGAGATGTCTATAAGAGGATGACTTTTGAGGGCTTGCCGGAGACCGAATCAGAACCATTTTAATATGGATAAGGAGGGTGAGTTAAAGAAAATAAGAGACGAAGTGATAGATATAGGAGGTGAGTTGGCTGGTCTGAGAAGGTCTGGTGCTTATTTGCCCGTAATAGGAGAGGGGAGCCACTCACCCAAGATAATGTTTATCGGTGAGGCCCCAGGGGAGAAGGAGTCAAAGACAGGCAGACCCTTTGTTGGTCGAGCGGGGCAACTTCTAAACGAGCTTCTAGAGTATATAAACATAAAGAGAGAAGATGTGTACATCACCAACATTGTGAAGGATCGCCCTCCGAAGAACAGGGATCCATTACCAGATGAGATAGACTTATACGCTCCACTCCTAGATAAGCAGATAGAGGTGATGAAGCCTGAGGTGGTGGCTACTCTAGGGCGCTTCTCTATGGAGTATGTGATGAAGCGGTATGGATTAGAGAGTGAGCTGGGGCCAATAAGTGCTCTCCACGGCAAGGTCTTCGACTCTCCTCAAGGATTTAAGGTTGTACCCCTCTTCCACCCCGCCGCCGCTATATATAACCAACACTTAAAGCCAGAGCTCTTCCTAGACTTCAAAGTTCTGAAAACCCTTATTTAGTGATATATTAGGCTCAAATGAAATCAGAGGAAATACGTAAGCGGTTCTTAACCTTTTTTGAGAAGCACGGGCACAAGGTGGTGCCATCTTCACCCTTGGTGACAGACGACCCATCTGTCCTCTTTACCACCGCAGGCATGCAACAATTCAAGCCTTATTACTTAGGAAAGCCCTCTCCTTATGGGCAGAATGTCGTCTCTATACAGAAGTGCGTCAGAACTTCGGATATTGAGGAAGTGGGTGATGAGAGGCATCTAACCTTCTTTGAGATGCTGGGGAACTTCTCCTTCGCTGGATACTGGAAGGAGAAAGCCATCAAGCTTGCCCACGAGTTTGTAACCAAAGAGATGGGACTCACTATAGATTACGTGACTATATTTGAGGGAGAGGAGGGTGTACCAAGAGATGATGAGTCAGAAAGAATTTGGAAGTCTATAGATCCAAACATAAAGATTAAAGAGTTTGGTCGAGCAGACAACTTCTGGGGCCCAACTGGGGAAGAGGGTCCTTGCGGTCCAACTTCAGAGATTTATGTAGGGGGTATAGAGATCTGGAACTTGGTCTTCAACGAGTTCTACCAGAACAAAGACAAAACCTTAAAGCCATTAGAGATGAAGGGGATAGACACAGGCATGGGTCTTGAGCGCCTTGCGATGGTAGTACAAAAAGTTCCAACCGTGTTTGATACAGATTTGTTTGATAAACCAAAAACGAGAGAGGAGAGGATCGTTGCCGACCATGCGCGTACAGCTGTTTTTATGATTATGGATGGAGTTAGACCATCTAATACCGAACGAGGATATGTTCTAAGAAGAATTATTAGACGAGCCTTTGTTAATTCTAACAACTTTCCCGAAGCAACCCAAAGAGTAATTGATCTTTATGGTTTGGATAGTAAGGAGATCCTCACTGTTGTCCAAGAAGAGATACAGAAGTTTGCAGAAGCATTAGCACAAGGAACCAAAGAAGCAAAGAAGGGGGGCGACCCATTTATCCTTTTTACCTCTTATGGCTTACCACTAGAGATTATAAAAACAATTGGTATCAAAATTGACGAAAAGGATTTTGAAGAGAAGTTCAAAAAACACCAAGAGCTGTCTAAGGCAGGTGCAGAGCAGAAGTTTAAGGGAGGCTTGGCGGGGCACTCGGAGATTGAGGTTAAGTACCACACTGCTACACACCTCTTACACCAAGCACTTAGAGATGTTTTGGGGGCTGAAGTGAGTCAGAAGGGCTCCAACATTACTCCGGAGAGACTCCGCTTTGACTTCTCCTTCCCTCGCAAGATGACAGATGAGGAGAAGAAGAAGGTAGAGGAGATTGTAAACTCTAAAATAGAAGAGGCCCTGCCTGTAGAGAACCTCGTGATGAACAAAGAGGAGGCTATAAACTCAGGTGCACTGCACTTCTTTGACCAGAAGTATCCAGATCAAGTCTCGGTCTACAAGATAGGCGAGTACTCCAAAGAGTTTTGTGGTGGACCTCACGTCAAGAACACAAGTGAGATAGGAAAAATAAAAATAGACAAGGAAGAAGCCGTATCGGCAGGTGTTCGTCGTATCAAAGCTACGTTACAATAAAGGAATGGGTTTATTCTTTGGAAAGAAGAAGGGGAGAAATACTTTGGTTCTAGATATTTCATCAGGATCTACATCAGCCGCTATTGTTTGTACACACAAGCAAGACATGCCTGAGATTATCACCAGAGTTAGAACTCCATATTTTGTAAAAGGGGAGCCTAATGGCGAGAACTTGGAGAAGGCGATGCTTGCCTCTCTTAAGACCACGCTACAATTTGTCCTAGCTCAGACACCAACTCTCAAGAGCAGAGGTCTTGAGAGTAAGATTGATAAGGGGCTCGTAACCCTCTCCTCTCCTTGGGCAGACTCGTATCTCAAGACGGTCCATGTGGAGAAGGAGGAGAACTTCGTCTTTGATATGGAAGCGCTTATACAAACAATCAACGACGAGAGGGACGACTTCCAAAAGAAGTTGAAGGAAAACTTTGAGGAGGAGGGAGAGATCTTTGAAGCGGCGGTGATGGATTTGTACCTCAACGGTTACTCAGCTCCTGCTCCAACTAAGGAGAAGGTTAAGGAAGTTGAGATAAGCTTCATCTTAAGTGCCACAACCAAAGAGTTTCTGCACAAGATAGAACTTGAGATATCAAAGTCTCTCGCTATAAATCATGGTGTAATCTTCCACAGCTTCCTCTTTGCCTTCTACAAAGTGCTCTCACACTCCTTTAGGAACTTACACTCAGCTCTGCTTATCAACATGAGTTCAGAGATCACCGACATCCTCTTCCTAAGACATGGTAAGTCTGCTATAAACGCATCTCTACCCTTCGGTCCAGCTACCATTGCAAGAAGCGTGGCAGAGAGACTCCGTATCCCTTTGGAAATCGCTTACTCTTACCTTGCCTTGTTTGCAGAAGGGTCGCTAGACAAGGCTACGACAGACTCTGTAGACGCTATTATTGTTGAGAGAGAGGATGAGTGGAAGGCCTTGTGGTCTAACCTCGGACAAAAGATCCAGAAGGAGACAGACGTACCGTACTCTATCTTCCTCGTGGTGCGTAGTAGCTTTGGAAGATTGATGGAGACGTTCCTCCAGAGTGTCTTCCCCAACAGAAACATTATTGTCGTTGGAGATACGAACACCTTTACCAAAGAGTTGGTGAGAGGAGATACAGAGAATATGGGCGATGAGAAGATCTTGATCTTATCCTCATTCTCAAATATTTTGAATTGATATACAATTAGCTTATGCCAAAGAAGATAGAAGACATCGTACCCTCAAATAGAAAATCAATTAGAGACATACCTGTGCCTGTTAGACGTTCTAGAGTTGAACCTCAAGAAGAAGCACCAGTGAGTTACTCTGCTCCTGTTATGCCCCCTCCTCTAGAGCCAAGGTTTAACTACAATACTCCACTGCCAAAAGAGAGGAAGAAGAAGGGCTTCTGGGTTTGGTCTGGAGTCGTCTTGATACTTATCGCCTTCGCCTTTGTCTCACTTAGGAGCGGGGCAGTTGTTTCTTATAAGCCGAAGGTCTACTCTGTTGCCTTCGCTAATGAAGTTGTAAATGCTGGGCAAAATGCTACTACAAGTGTCATAGCCTATAGCACTATCAAGCTCTCAAAGGAGAAGAGTGCTGAGGTTGTCGCAAGTGGAGAGGAGACGGTATCTCTCAAGGCCCAAGGACAGATAGTTGTATACAACGAGCAGTCCTCAGCTCAACAACTTATAAGTAGTACTAGGTTTGAGACTCCAGATGGCAAGATATACAGGATAGAGGAAGACATCACTGTACCGGCCAACGGTAACTTAGAGGTTAAGGTAGTAGCCGATGTAGCTGGAGAAGAGCAGAACATAGGACTCTCAGACTTTACTCTCCCTGGACTCAAAGGATCTGCTCGGTTTGAAAAAGTTTTTGGTAGGTCTAAGACTCCTATGACCGGAGGCTTCGTTGGTACAAGGAAGAAGGTTGAAGCAGGAGACTTAGCCAAAGCCAGAACCTCTCTAGAGGAGATCTTGAGAAGCGAGCTGACCGCAGAGGTGGCTACTCAAGTTCCTTTGGACTTTATCCTCTTCCCAAATCTTGTAGAAGTAAGCTACGAAATGTTACCAGTAGAGAACTCTGGTACAAACATGGCTAGAGTTACCCTTAGGGGCAACTTGAATGCTGTGATATTTAAGAAGAACGACTTAGCTCTATTCTTGGCTATACAAAAGTTAGGAGCAAACAATATAGGTAGCGAGGTTACTATGCTAGACACCTCAAAGCTCAACGCCTCTCTAATAAATGGCATCCCAAGCCAAACAAGCTCCTCAACTCTAAAGGTCAACTTCATCGGCTCTACAGACATAGTTTCGGTCACAGATGAGAAAGCCTTGGCTCAAGATCTTCTAGGTAGGCCTAAGGCAGACCTCATCAACATCATAGAGGCTTATCCATCTATAAGTGAGGCTAGTGCCGTGATAAGACCCTTCTGGAAGTCGGTCTTCCCAACAGAGGAAACAAAGATTAAGATAGAGGCACGTAGATAATGGCACAAAACCCAGAACTTGAGAGAACAGGTGTCGTCACAGAAGCCCTGCCAAACATAATGTTTAAGGTTAAACTCGACAATACAGACGAAGAGATTTTGACTTATCTCTCTGGGAAGATGCGCTTGCATAGAATAAGGGTTTTGGTGGGGGACAAGGTCCAGCTTGAGCTTGAGCCATATGGGGGCAAGGCCCGTATAACCAAGCGCCTATAGGCGGTTGACAGGAAATGGGGGTTTGAGTTACAATACATCTTCCCAATGAAAGTCAAGGCGTCAGTCAAAAAGATGTGCAGTAAGTGCCAGATTGTCAGGCGCAAGGGCTATGTTTATGTAATTTGTAAGGGTAACGCTAGACACAAGCAGCGACAAGGCTAATGAGACTACTCGGCATAACTATCCCAGAGGATAAGCGTATTGATATCGGCTTAACGGTGCTCTTTGGCATTGGTCGCTCTCAAGCAAGCTCTATCCTAGAGGAGGCAAAGGTAGATAGCTCAAAGAAGCCTAAGGATATATCCATAGAAGAGGAGAACGCTATAAGAGGAGTGATAGAGAAGATGACCTTAGAGGGAGATCTCAAGCGAGAGACTCAAGCCAATGTAAAGCGTCTCAAAGATATTAAGGCATATAGAGGAGTTCGTCATCAGCGTGGGCTCCCTGTAAGAGGTCAAAGGACCAAGACCAACTCACGTACTCGTCGTGGTAACACAAGGAAGACCATGGGTACTGGTCGTCGTGCAGTAGAGAAGACATAAAAATATAAAATAATGGGAAAGAAGAAAATCATCGAAGCAGATAAGGGAGAGGAAGTGGTCAAGACCGCTGAGGCTACACCTGCACCCAAGACAAGCTCCAAGAAGCGTGTTGAGACAGGCATACTTAACGTAGAGTCTACTTATAACAACACCAAGGTTGTGCTTACAGATGAGAAGGGAGGAGTACTAGCATGGTCTACTTCAGGAGCTCTAGGCTTCAAGGGGGCTAAGAAGGGTACTCCTTTTGCTGCTGCTAAGATCGGTGAGACCGTTGGAGAGAAGGCAGTGGCACTAGGAATGAAGGAGGTCTCGGTAAAGGTGAAGGGTGTTGGCTCCGGACGCGAATCTGCGATCCGGGGTTTTATTTCTAAAGGGATCAACCTCACTGTTATTACCGACAAGACTCCTGTCCCTCACAATGGACCTAAGCCGCCTAAGCCTCGTAGGGCATAAATTTGAATATCATGAAAATCGGACCAAAATTTAAACTAGCTAGACGACTCGGTGCCCCAATCTTTGAGAAGACTCAAGGCCCAAAGTATGCTGCCTCTCTCTCAAGAAAGGAAAAGAACGATCAGATGCCTACTCGTCCTAAGTCTGAGTTCGGCAAGCAACTCATAGAGAAGCAGAAGGCCCGCTTCTCCTATGGAGTGATGGAGAAGCAGTTCGCCAAGTATGTGAAGCAGTCTTTGGGTGCAGGAGACCCAACAGAGAGACTCTTCTATGCTCTTGAGTCTCGCTTAGACAACGTTATCTACAGAGCTGGCTTTGCCAAGACTCGTCTCCAAGCAAGGCAGATGGCCTCACACGGCCACACCACTGTCAACGGGCGCCGTGTGACCATCCCCTCAATGGCCTTGAGGGAGGGCGACGTGGTTGGTGTGCGCGAGGGTAGCACCAAGAGTGCTCTCTTTGCAGGCGTAGACGAGCGCCTCAAGTCGGCTCCACAGCCCACTTGGCTTACCGTAAATCCAAATGAGCTTACAGCCAAAGTCACAGGTAGGCCCACCTACGACAAGGCGGCTCAGGTATTTGATTTGGGGGCGGTTATCGAATTTTATAGTAGATAATTTTAATAATTTATTTATCAAACTTATGGCAGATTACACAATTCTTCTTCCCAGTAAGCCTAGGATCGTCTCCGAAGAGGGGGTCGTCGGGGTTTATGAAATAGACGGACTTTACCCAGGTTACGGACACACTCTCGGTAACTCTCTTCGTCGCATAATCCTCTCCTCACTCCCTGGAGTAGCTATCACTTCGGTAAAAATAAACGGAGTCTCTCACGAGTTCTCTGTACTTGATGGTGTTAAGGAAGATGTCATCACAATACTACTCAACCTAAAGAAGGTGCGTATGCGCTTCTCTACAGACGAAGGACAGACTATCACTCTTAAGGTTAAGGGTGAGAAGGAGGTTACAGCCTCAGACATTGAGGTTCCAGGTCAAGTTGAGATACTAAACCCTGAGCAGCACATTGCGACCATCACCGACAAGAACACTACTCTTGAGATAGAGATGTACGCCGAGAAGGGCTTGGGCTTCGTCCAGAAGGATGCTCTACAGAAGGATAGAGTAGACATAGGCTTCATTGCTCTTGATGCAATCTTTACCCCTATACGTCGTGCAAGCTACGAGGTGGAGAACATGCGCGTAGGCGACAGAACCGACTTCAACAAGTTGAAGCTCCACATAGAGACCGACGGAACTATTACTCCAAACGAAGCACTCACCAAGTCTATTGAGATCATGATCAACCAACTCAAGGCTGTCATCGGCTTTAAGGAGGAAGAGGTTGTGGTGCCTACTAGCGCTAAGGTTGGTGAGTCTGAGGATAAGAGTGATATAGACCCAGAGGTACTCAAGACTCGCGTTGAGTCTCTAGACCTCTCAAGCAGAACTCAAAATGCTCTTGCCAACGGCAACATCCGCACTCTCGGTGGTCTTGCAAGGAAGAAGGAGAAGGATCTCCTAGACATAGAAGGTCTCGGGACCAAGGGTATACAAGAGATAAGGAAGGCTTTGGGCGAGTTTGGTATAACACTCAAATAGTGATAAATTAGTGCTCCAATGAGACATAGCAACGCCAACAGAAAATTCGGAAGAGAGAAGAACCAGAGAAAAGCTCTAATGAAGTCTTTGGCGCACAACTTGGTACTCAAGGGCAAGATCAAGACCACCGAGGCTAAGGCCAAGGAGCTCCGCCCCTTCGTAGAGAAGCTTGTAACCATGGGCAAGAGAGAGACCCCTGCCTCACAGAGACTCTTGGTCTCTCGTGTAGGTAAGATGGCAGCAACTAAGATAACCAACTCTCTCGCCACCACCTACAAGACACGTGAGGGTGGCTACACTCGCATCACCAAGCTCGTTCGCCGAGCTTCGGATGGAGCTAAGATGGCGGTAATAGAGTTTGTATAAAGAATATGAAATACACCTTCGACGCAACAGATAAGAAGCCCGGACGACTCGCCACAGAGCTCGCAGTCTTGCTTATGGGCAAGAACAAGGCTGACTTCGCCAAGAACAAGATCCCAGATGTCTCCATTGAGGTTACTAACGCCAATGCTATGAGCTTTGACGCCAAGAAGCTTATAGACAAGAAGTACGCCAGCCACTCTGGTTACCCAGGCTCACTCAAGCTCCCAAGTATGCAACAAATGATAGACAAGAAGGGTGGTAAGGAAGTCCTTCGCCGTGCTGTCCTTGGTATGCTTCCTAAGAACAAGCTTCGACCAAGAATGATAAAGAATTTAAAAATCACCGATTAATTTATATGACAGAGAAGACTGACAAGTACATAGGTGCCACAGGACGCAGGAAGACCTCTGTCGCACGTGTTCGTATTACTCCAGCTTCAAAGACTACTATTGAGGTCAACGAGAGAGACTTTACAGACTACTTCCCAGTGGCAGAGCTTCGTCGCAATGTGACCTCAACCTTTGACGCCGCCGAGGTAACACAGAAGTTCAAGGTTACTGTGAAGGTCGTGGGTGGAGGTATCTCCTCACAGTCTGTAGCAGTCTCCCACGGTATTGCCAGAGCTCTTGAGATATTTGATAAGGAGCTACGAGGTAAGCTTAAGGCCAAGGGCTTCCTCAAGAGAGACCCTCGAGCCGTCGAGCGCAAGAAGTTCGGCCTCAAAAAGGCCCGTAAGTCACCTCAGTGGTCAAAACGTTAGTCACAACAATCCGCCGCAAGGCGGATTTTGTTTTTCTAAAATAGAAAACCGCCACCGAAGTGTGGTGGCGGGTTAGCGATAGTACAAGATGAGTCCGATGGTCGTGGCGCTCAAGAGAACCGACACAATCATCGAGGTCATGAGCCCGTAGCTCCGCTTGATGAAGGACTCCACTGCAACTGAGACCTGCACAAGGATGAACAGAACGAACATCCCGATGGAGACCCCGGAAGCGTTCTGGCTCCGAAGAATTGAGATTGGTTGAGGCAGAATCGCCAACACGTTCACCAACCCCATGAGCCACATCACCTTATCCCAACGAAAGCGTTGGGCAAACTCCTCACGAGTCATTTGGCACTCCTTGCTAAGAGTTCAAGTATCTATCCTTAATTCTAGTATATTTTATATCGCTTGTCAAGTATTTACTTAATAAATTCTTGATTTCGGTCTAAAAATCGGTTATAATGCGGGTAATTATGGTAGAAAATGATGATATTCAGATAGATTCTGAGTCGGATTTGGACGACTCTGTGCTAGCCGAAGAGCATCAGGGGGACACAATTAAGAAGTTGAGGGAGAAGCTCAAGGTAGCCGAGGAGAAGGCTAAGAGTGCGCTTGATGAATTGCAAAGAGCCAAGGCCGACTTTGTAAACATGAGGAAGAGGGACGAGAGCGACAAGGTGGACTTTATCAAGTTTGCTAAGTCAGATGTGGTAAGCGAGCTTATCCCCGTGCTCGACAGCTTCACCCTCGCCGAAGCACATGGGGAGGAAGGGGCGAAGCCAATACACAAGCAACTCCTCCAGATACTCAAGTCGCATGGCTTGGAGGAGGTGGACCCTCTCCACCAAACCTTTGACCCCAAGCACCACGAGGCGATAGGAGTGGTACCAACGGAGAACAAGGAGGAAGACAATCAGATTCTTGAAGTTGTACAAAAAGGTTATATACTATCTGGCAAAACTCTCCGCCCAGCGATAGTAAAGACAGGGGAGTACAAGATTAATAGATACTAACAACACAACCATGGCTAAAATCATCGGCATAGATTTGGGTACGACATTCTCAGCAGTTGCAGTTATGGAAGCTGGAAGTCCAAAGATATTGGAGAACAGCGAGGGAGCACGTACCACCCCCTCTATTGTGGCTGTGTCTAAGACTGGCGAGAGACTCGTCGGCCTACTCGCCAAGCGTCAAGCAGTGACCAACCCCAAGAACACTATCTACGGTATCAAGCGCTTCATCGGACACACCTTCGCCGAGCCTTCCACCCAGAAGGACAAGGCTGTAGTACCTTACGATGTCAAAGAGGGTCCACAAGGTGGAGTAATGGTCAAGATGGGCGACAAAGACTTCAGACCTGAGGAAATCTCAGCCCAAATCCTACAGAAGTTGAAGAGTGATGCAGAGGCCAGACTGGGAGAGAAGATCACCGAAGCCGTCATCACCGTGCCCGCCTACTTCAACGATGCCCAGAGGCAAGCCACCAAGGACGCAGGGCAGATAGCGGGCTTAGATGTGAAGAGGATTATAAACGAGCCTACAGCCGCCGCTCTTGCCTATGGCTTAAACAAGAAGAAGAACGAGAAGATAGCGGTCTTTGACTTCGGAGGAGGTACATTTGATATATCAATACTAGAGGTAGGTGACGATGTCGTTGAGGTTAAGTCGACCGACGGAGACAGCCACCTTGGAGGCAAGGATATAGACCAGAAGATTTTGAACTGGATAGCCGAGGAGTACAAGAAGGAGTCGGGTATAGACGTCCGAGGAGACGCCTTGGCACTCCAGCGTCTAGACGAGGCAGCGGAGAAGGCCAAGATAGAGCTCTCTACAGCTACAGAGACAGAGATCAACATCCCCTTCATCACCTCAGACGCCTCAGGTCCTAAGCACCTACTACTCAAGATGAGCAGAGCGAAGCTTGAGGAGCTGGCACAGGAGTTTGTAGACCGTGCTATGACCATTACCAAAAGGGCTGTAGAGGCCTCTCCCTTCAAGGTTGGTGAGATAAACGAAGTCCTACTTGTCGGAGGTCAGACAAGGATGCCTAAGATTGTAGAGAGTGTTAAGACCTTCTTCGGCAAGGAGCCCAACAAGAGTATCAACCCCGACGAAGTGGTGGCTCTTGGCGCCGCAGTACAAGGAGGTATCATCGCTGGCGATGTGAAGGACATATTACTCCTAGACGTCATCCCACTCTCCTTCGGTATAGAGACTATGGGAGGTGTGGCTACCAAGCTTATTGAGAAGAACACCACAATACCTGCAGCTAAGTCGCAGATCTTCTCCACCGCCGCTGACAACCAACCATCTGTAGAGATACACGTTGTGCAAGGCGAGAGAGCTATGGCCGGAGACAACAAGTCTCTAGGGCGCTTCGTACTAGACGGCATTCCACCATCTCCTCGCGGTATGCCACAGATCGAGGTCACCTTTGACATAGATGCCAACGGGATACTCCAAGTGAAGGCGAAGGACAAGGCCACCGGCAAGGAGCAGTCTATCCGCATAGAGGCTTCCTCAGGACTTTCTAAGGAGGAGATAGAGAAGATGCAGAAGGACGCCGAGGCCAACGCCGCCGAGGATGCGAAGAAGAAGGAACTCATAGACGCCAAGAACTTGGCCGAGCAAATGGTCTATACTGCCGAGAAGAGCTTGAAGGATACACCAAACATCCCAGAGGATATAAAGACCTCTGTGACTGCCAAGGCCGATGAGCTAAAGAAGCTCAAGGATTCTACAGATATGGCACAGATAAAGAGCGCTACAGAAGCTCTCTCAACTGAGATGCAAAAGATTGGTGAGTATATAAACAAGAACCAAACTTCTACCGAGCAAAAGCCTCCAGAGACTACCGAAAATCCTGAAAATCCAGACATTAAGGACGCTGACACTAGCGAAGCAAAATAATTATTGATGTCCAAAGACTATTACAAGATACTAGGAGTAGAAAAGAGTGCTAGCGAGGAGGATATCAAGAAGGCCTTCCGCAAGCTCGCGCACCAGTACCACCCCGACAAGAAGAGTGGAGACGAAGCCAAGTTCAAAGAAGTCAACGAAGCCTACACCATCCTCTCCGACAAGAAGAAGAGGAGTCAGTACGACAACTTCGGCAGTGCAGGTCCGGGCTTCGGCGGACAAGGCTTCAACCCCAACGACTTCGGCTTTGACTTTAGCGGATTTGCTAATGGAGGTGGGATGAACTTTGAGGGTGGGGACTTGGGCGACATACTCTCATCCATCTTCGGTGGTAAGCGCGTAAGACGTGGTAGAGACATTGCTGTAGATATAGAACTCTCCTTCCAAGAGTCAGTCTTCGGTGCAGATAGGAAGGTGGTTATAAACTCTAAGCTTGTAAAGCAGAAGGAAGTGGCCATACACGTCCCAGCAGGGATAGACGATGGTCAGATGATCCGTATGTCGGGGATGGGGGAGACGATAGAGGGTGGTGTGCCCGGCGACTTGTATGTGAAGGTCCATGTGAGGAAGCACCCCACTCTACGCAAGGAGGGTTACACTCTGCTTATGGACCTCTCAGTGAAGCTCACAGAGGCTCTCCTAGGTGCTGAGCACCGCATAGCCACTCTTGATGGCGATATAATGCTCAAGATCCCTCAAGGCACCAACACCGGAACGATTTTGAGGGTGAAGAACAAGGGTGTACCAATGGGAGGCAATAAGAGAGGGGACCTCTATATCCGTGTGAAGATCAATATGCCCGAGAAGCTCTCCAAAGAAGCCAAGAAGCACATCGAAGAACTCAAAAAAGAGGGGATATAACTCTACTCATACTCTCCGCCGTAGATGCCTAGGCCTTTGAGTTTGCGGTCTGCGTCCTTATCAAAATCGTAGTAATTCACCAAAAGCTCTTCGCCAGCCTGTATATCTCTTGCTGCTACCTCTATACCTTCTTCATACTTCTTGGATCTTTTTTGTATTACATTTGGCTCTTCAGAATGATTTACAAAGCGTTCATCATCAAAGCAAAGGATGTAGTGGCCATTAAACTTATCAACATAGGCATACTGCCAAAATATCTGCCTAGCAGATTCAGAAAGTTTTAATAAGTCATCAGGATCTATCCTCAAATCAAAACCAGGGGCATACCTCCAAGTGGTTGTCCCCTTGGGTATAAACTGGTCCGCGAAGAGGCCAATACCGTGAATTTTGCTCGGACCCAGCCGAGTTTTAACCATTAACATTGTATGGATTAATTATAAGCCCAAATTAGCGATAATTTAGCTATTGACATATATTACCATATTGTGCTATAATAAACAAGGATAAACGAACCTTCACTTGAACCGGAGAATCCAGTGGACAAGCTTGCGACAGCAGTAAGTGTCGCCGCGAGCTTGGTCTTGCTCGCGGGATACTGGTTGTACAACAAGAAGATTGCGTACTCGGAAACAAAGCCGAACGCGACTACTTGGGGTCTGTGGGCACTCGCCAGTTTTCCTGTCGTGTTGCTCTACCAAGACCTAACTGGAGACTGGATAAAAGGACTTCTGCCCTTCACGTGCGCGTTGGCGGCGATTGCCACATTCGTGCATATGGTGATACGAGGCTCCTTCCAGAAACCTGATAGGTTGGATCTGGAGATTTTTGCTCTTGATTTAGTTGTCGTGTTGTATTGGGTTGTTACTAATGACCCAATTGTCTCGAGCGTCTTTCTTCAGATAGATATCTACATCACGTTCATCCCAATACTGCGAAGCACCTGGAAATTCCCGAGGACTGAAGATCCAAAGTCATGGTTCATCTGGACCGTGTCATACATCCTCTTCACAATCGCAGTTATCATGCGTTGGGAAAAGTGGTGGGATCTGATGCTTCCAGTAAACTACATCCTCCTTCACGGAGCTGTAGGGATGTTCGCACGATTCAAGAAAACCACTAGAGGCTAACTCCTCTAGTGGTTTTTCTTTATTTTTTGGGCTTTTATCGACTTATTAACATATTAAAATTGGACAAAATATATTAGGACTATAGGTGTATAATTATTTCTAAGATACAAATGGAAACAAAAACTAGAATATTAACGACTATATTTGCATTGCTGGTCTTGGCTTCTACAACCGCGACTTTTCATAGATATATAATCGAGAAAGATTTTGAGATTATAACGGATGAGGAATTGTTCCAAATATATTTACTAGAAGAGTAAAATGACAAGAACTATCACTGAATATGTACAAATCTGCGAATGGGATACAGCGAGATTTTTCTTCATATCTGAAAATGTGTTTGATCATTTGATTTATTATTCCCATCTTCTTCCTATAATTGTTTCTGTACCAATAGCCTTAATAATTTACTTTAAAAACCCAAAGCTTTCGGCAACCAAATGGTTCCTTTTTACAACAACACTGTTATCTATTTGGCTGATGTTTGATTTGATCCTTTGGGCTTCAGAAAAACCCGAGTTTATAATGTTTTTCTGGTCTATTGTTAACATGATAGAGCCTATAATATTTGCTGGCGCTCTATTCTTTATCTATGCATTCATAAATAATCGAGAAATACCTTTTAATGACAAACTTAGTGTAGCTCTCCTTCTTGTTCCGACAGTCATTTTTGCTTCAACCAACCTTAACTTAGCTTTTTTTGATTTAACAAATTGTGAACGAGAAGTAGGAGAGGGGTTCCTTCCTTTTTATAGCTATTTAGTAGAAATTATTTTGACTCTTTGGATTTTGATTCTTGGAACAAGAAAATTCTTTGAGGTAGAAAAACGAGAGGATAAAACCAAAGTAGCTCTAGTAACAGGTGGTATGGCCTTGTTCCTGTTATCATTCTCTCTGGGTAACATAATTGGTAGTTTGTCTCTAGATTGGCAAATAGGGCAATATGGACTATTTGGTGTTCCAGTTTTTGTTGCTACTCTCTCTTATCTGATCGTTAAATATCATATATTCAATACAAAACTTATTGCTGCTCAAGTTTTGGTTATTGCTATTTGGATATTAACTGCAGCAATAGCCTTGTTAAGAGACATAGCTTTAGTAAGAATCGTTGTAGTAATAACTCTATTCTTGTTCACTATTTTAGGTTATCTCTTGATAAGAAGTGTCCGACAAGAAATTGAACAAAAAAAGGCCTTAGCTTTAGCAAATGCAGGTCAAGAGAATCTTATCCATATCATGAACCACCAGATCAAGGGTTACTTGACCAAGGGTAGGAACATCTTCAACGAACTCTTGACCGAGTCAGAATATGGCCTTACTGAGAGCGCCAAGCCTATGGCTGATGAGGGTCTCAAATCCTTGACCGAGGGAGTGGAGTTTGTCCAAAATGTGCTTAGAGGCTCAAGCGCCGAGAGTGGCAAGCTCACGTACTCTATGACTCCAACAAACTTCCACTCTGTGGCTTATGTGGCAACTGAGGAGCTAGGAGACTTAGCTAAGAGCAAAAACCTTTCTATAGAGTTTAAGTCCGATGCAGAGGAGTACAAAGTTGTTGGAGACGAGATACAACTCCGTGAGGCAGTGAAGAACCTCATAAGCAACTCTCTCAATTACACTGAGCAAGGTGGGGTGAAGGTAAGCATGAAGAAGTCTGGCAAGAAAGTCTTACTCTCTGTGGTAGATACTGGTATCGGTATTACTAAGGAGGATATGGATAGACTCTTCCAGAAGGGGGGTAGGGGGAAGGACTCTCTCAAATACAATGTGAACTCCACAGGGTACGGCTTGGCCTTCGTGAAGGGGGTTGTAGAGGCCCACAAGGGTCGTACATGGGCCGAGAGTGCCGGCCCCGGCAAAGGCTCCACCTTCTACATTGAGTTGCCTCTGGCATAGGGGTATAATAAATATCCAGAACACTACTTGCGAGGATCTTTGAATGAACACCACCAATATCGTGTACCCAGTAGAGCCCGGGTTTCTTTGGTTGCTACATCAAGACGGTCTCTGGGGTGGGTGGAGAGATGATGAGCCCCTTGTTGAAGGAGCTTACAAGAAGGAGGTTGCGGTTGTCAGATGCGACAAGCTAGAGATAGAGTATCGGGTCTCCTTCCTTCTGATGCCCGAGTTCAAGAACGGAGACCGTTGGGGCCCCAGGGTCAAGAATCCTCATGCGGCACACTTTGATCTGTGGGAGCCACCGTATGAGAAGATGCACCTGTTTGAGAAGAAGTATCTCTCAAGGATCATCGGTATCCGAGCCGACATCCTGAGCGGAGGAGACCCAAGGATGGGGACCCTCACGATAGTTGAGTCGATCGAACAAACATTGCCACTAACCACCTCAGGGTAGTTAGTGGCTTTTTTCTCCCTTGTTTTCCTGCTAAAATAGGCCCTATATGAAGAAAACCCTAGTCTCAGGGGTGCAACCCTCAGGCCGGCTCCACATAGGCAACTACTTTGGAGCTCTGAAGCAATTTGTAGACCTTCAAGACGAGTATGAGACGCGCATCTTTGTGGCGAACCTCCATGCTCTCACCACACTTCAAAACCCAGAGGAACTTAAGAAGATCTCTCGTGAGCTCGTCTTAGACTTCTTAGCTATAGGCCTAGACCCGAAGAAGGTTACTCTCTACTACCAAAGTGATGTACCTCACGTCACCGAGCTTGCATGGATCTTCTCCTGTCTGACTACTATGCCCGAGCTTATGCGAGCGCACGCCTTCAAGGACAAGGAGGCTAAGAATGCAGATATAAATGTTGGGACCTTCAACTATCCGGTACTTATGGCGGCAGACATTCTTGTACAAGGTGCCGACGTGGTGCCAGTAGGTAAGGACCAGAAGCAACATATTGAGATAGCTCGTGAGGTGGCTAGAGACTTCAACAATACATATGGCGAGACCTTCAAAGAGCCAAAAGAGTTAGTACTTGAAGCAGTGGAGACAGTCCCTGGCACAGACGGACAGAAGATGAGCAAGAGCTATGGCAACACCATACCTCTCTTCGCCACTGATGAGGAGGTGGACAAGGCAGTGATGAGTATAGTCACCGACTCCTCGGGGGAGTACCCAGAGAACGTCTTCAAGATCCATCAACTCTTTAGGACAAACGACGAGCTAGACAAGATTTATACTGAAAACAAGGGTCAGTACAAGAAGCTGAAGGAGCTCCTAGCAGAGGATATCAAGAGCTTCGTAAGACCAATGCGAGAGAGGAGAGAGGAGTGGGCAAACAAGATGGATGAGGTAGACAAGATAGTGGCCGAGGGAGGCAAGAGGATGCGCGAGGTAGTACACAAGAAGATGGTAGAGGTCAGAGGTAAGGTAGGACTAATACACAACGAATAATGCGAACACTGATAAAAGACTTGAGCGGGAAGAAAGGAGAGGAAGTATCTATTTCGGGCTGGGTGGATGTAAGGCGTGACCAAGGCAAGATGATCTTCCTTGATATCCGCGATATGTCGGGCAAGGTGCAGTCTGTAGTGCTCCCAAGCCACACCGAAGCACTTGAGGTTGCCAAGATGCTCCGCCCAGAGTGGGTAGTAGAGATAACAGGCAAGGTTAATGAACGCCCAGAGAAGAACAGAACTGAGGGGGAGAACGGCGACATAGAGCTAGAAGTCTTGGGCATAAAAGTTTTGAACAAGGCCGAGACACCGACCTTTGATATTGGAAGTGACGGCAAGGAGATAGGGGAGGAGGTGCGCCTACGCGACAGATACTTAGACATCAGAAGGCCAAGATTACAGAAGAACTTGCGGATGCGACACAAAGTAATGAAGCTCATACGAGATGAGTTAGACAAGCAGAGCTTTGCCGAGATAGAGACCCCCATACTTACCAAGTCCACCCCAGAAGGAGCCCGCGACTATATCGTGCCAGCTAGGCTTTACCCTGGGAAGTTCTACGCTCTCCCGCAGTCACCCCAACAGTACAAGCAACTCCTAATGGTCGGGGGCTTAGAGCGTTACTTCCAGCTGGCAAGATGTATGAGAGACGAGGACACTAGGGGCGACAGACAACCTGAGTTCACCCAGCTTGATATAGAGATGTCTTTTGTCACAGAGGAAGATGTGATGAACGTGACAGAGAAGCTCTTGATAGAGATAGTGGAGAAGCTCTATCCAGAGAAGAGGATACAAGAGACTCCCTTCCCTCGAATTGACTACAAAGAGGCGATGGATAAGTATGGCTCTGACCGACCAGACATACGAGAGAACAAGGAGGATCCAAATCTCTTGGCTTTCTGCTGGGTGGTGAACTTCCCCTTCTTTGAGAAGACTGAGGAGGGAGGATGGACCTTTACCCACAACCCCTTCTCCGCACCAAAGCCAGAACACAAAGAAGCTCTGATGGAGAAGAAGAATATTGGAGAGATACTCACAGCACAATACGACATAGTGCTAAACGGTTTTGAGATAGGCGGAGGAAGTATTAGGAACCACGAGCCAGAAGCCTTGAGAAAGGTTTTTGAAGTTCTTGGATACGAAGACGAGAGGATAGAGAGTAACTTCGGCCACATGCTTAAGGCCTTAGCCAGTGGCGCACCACCACACGGAGGCATAGCTTGGGGCTTCGACAGACTGATGATGCTACTACAAGGCGAGCCCAACATCCGTGAGGTTATCGCCTTCCCAAAGACGGGAGAGGGCAAGGACCTTATGATGGACTCTCCAGCCGAAGTCTCCGAGAAACAACTCAAGGAGTTAGGAATAAAATTAAAATAATATGGGGGAGTTTGGTTATTCAGTCAAAACCCCAGTCTTCACAGGTCCCTTGGACCTATTGCTTGACCTCATAGAGAAGAGGAAACTTTTCGTAAGTGACGTCTCACTCGCTCAGGTGACAGACGACTTCGTGAAGTACATAGAGGATCACGACGAGTTCCCCATAAGTGAGAGTGCAGAGTTCATCCTCATTGCCTCAACTCTGATGCTTGTGAAGTCGCGCTCGCTCTTACCCTCTCTACCCCTAACCGAGGAAGAGACTGCCTCTATAGAGGACCTAGAGGAGCGCCTTAAGCTCTACCAGAAGGTCAAGGAACTCTCGCAGGAGTTGAGGAAGCTCTATGGTAAGAATGTGATCTTTGAAAAAGGTGAGAGGAAGAGCGACCTCATTATCTTCTCTCCCGACAAGAAGACGAATGTGGAGGAGCTCTCAGGAGCCTTAATGCGAGTCTTGGACACCCTACCCAAGAAGGAAGTATTACCCAAGACCATGGTGAGGAAGATTGTCACTCTAGAGGAGATGATAGAGAAGCTGGCTGAGAGGATATCTAAGGGGATGCGGATGAAGTTTAGCGAGGTGTATAAGAAGGAGGATAAGATAAATGCTATCATTGGATTTTTGGCAGTACTTGAGCTTGTAAAGAGGGGGGTGCTAAGGGTAAACCAAGAGGTAGACAAGGGTGAGATAGAGATAGAAGGGGAGCAGATGGGTGTACCCAGTTTTAAATAAATAAAGAACCATGAATTTAGGAAACAAGATAGAAGCTATACTACTTTTCAAAAATGAGCCTGTATCTCTAGTGACCCTATCAAAGGTTCTTGATGTGTCACGAGAGGAAGTGTTGTCAGCAATTTCTAATTTACAAAAGGATTATGAGTCTAGAGGGATAGTTATCATCTCTGATGGAGAGAGCTTCAGCCTTGGTACAAACCCAAACCTAAGTGAGCTAATAGAAGGCATACAAAAGGAAGAAATATCCAGAGATATTGGCCGAGCCGGCTTGGAAACTCTCTCCATCATCCTATATAGAGGGCCTGTCTCAAGGCGTGAGATAGATCATATAAGAGGGGTAAACTCAGGCTTCATCCTAAGGAACCTCCTTGTCCGTGGTCTTATAGAAAGGACAGAGGGGAGCGAGAGGAGCTATACCTACAAGCCAACACTTGAACTTTTGAGACACTTAGGTATAACAAAGATTGAGGACCTCCCAGAGTATGCCACCGCTCTTAGGAAGATGGAGGAATTTGTCAGAAGTGAGTCCACCGAAGTTAACGACTAATGCTAACCAACAGACAAGAGATAGCCTTCTTTTCCTTCTTAGGATTTATACTACTAACCTTTGTTGTACTTATATATCTTATAGGAAACAGAGTTGGTAATGTGGAGAACGTCGCCAAAACTCCCAACACTCCATTACCACTAACCAACATTGAGATAGAGGCTAAGTCTGCTCTTGTCTACGACACGGTCTCAGGCAAAACCCTCTTTGCTAAGAACCCCGATACCAGACTTCCTCTAGCCTCTCTTACCAAGATTATGACAGCTCTTATCGCCAGAGACATCTCTTCAGAAAACAGTGAGGTAGTTATCACCACCGAAGCCATAAGAGAGGAGGGTGACGCAGGACTTGTGGTTGGAGAGAAGTGGCGCCTGCAAGACCTATTAGACTTCTCTCTTGTTACATCGGCTAACGACGGGATGAAGGCTATTACACTCTCTCACGACAACTTCATTAGTCTGATGAACACCCGTGCGAGCCAGATAGGAATGAAGAATACTTATTATATGAACGACACAGGTTTAGACGAGTCAGAGATCCAGGGCGGGGCATACGGCTCAGCTCGTGACCAAGCCCTCCTCCTAGAACACATCATGAAGAACTATCCAGACCTACTCTCTGCTACAAGAGCAGACTCTGTCTCTCTAGAGTCTCTTGATGGAATAATACACATAGCTAGGAACACCAACATTATTGTAGATGAGATACCTGGACTCATTGCCTCTAAGACCGGCTTCACCGACCTAGCAGGAGGCAACCTGCTTATCGCCTTTGACCCCGAAGTGGGTAGGCCTATCATCATCTCTATCCTTGGATCCTCAGAAGAAGGGCGCTTTGAAGATATGAAGAAGCTGGTACAAGCCTCTTTGGAGAGTGTGGAGAATAGTGTAATATCTAATGAATAATGCTTGATGTTGTAAAGATTTTTGTACCCTCTCTCTTCGCCTTCGTCTTTGGGCTACTCATCACTCCTGCTGTCTCCCGCTTTCTCAACTCTCACAAATTTTGGAAGAAGAAGAGTGTGGTTGTAGCCACAGATGGAGGTACTGCAAGCATCACTCAGTCATTACATGGAGACGAGGAGAGGAAGACGCCAAGAATGGGAGGTATTATCATTTGGGCGAGTGCGCTTCTCACCATCTTCCTCTTTTGGCTAGGAGCTAAGGTGGATGGAGAACTCTTAAACAAACTAAGCTTCCTCTCAAGAAACCAGACCTGGCTACCAGTCTTCACCCTCATTGGTGGAGCTATCATTGGACTCATAGACGACTACTGGACGGTGAGTGAGATCTACGACCAAAAGGCCGGAGGCCTCTCCTTCAAAAAGAGGATCGTCATGGTTACTCTAGTAGCGCTTATAGGTGCTTGGTGGTTCTTCTTCAAGCTTGATATGACAAGCATCTACGTACCCTTCCTAGGTCCTCTAGATATTGGTTGGCTCTTTATCCCGTTCTTCGTCCTTGTGATGCTTGGAACCTACTCTGGTGGAGTCATAGACGGTCTTGATGGGCTCTCTGGAGGTGTCTTCGCTATAATCTTCTCTACATACGGAGTTATATCCTTCTTGGGCAATCAAATAGACCTCTCGGCCTTCTGTTTTGTACTTGTCGGCGGGCTCTTAGCTTTCCTCTGGCACAACATCCCACCTGCGCGCTTCTTTATGTCGGAGACGGGTATCATGGCCCTCACTATGAGCTTGGCTGTTGTGGCCTTCCTCACACAACAGGTCCTGCTTCTACCTATCATTGCCTTCCCACTTGTTATCTCTAGCGCCTCAAGCTCTATACAACTCCTGTCTAAGAGGTTCAGGGGAGGGAAGAAGGTCTTCTTGGTAGCACCGCTACACCACCACTTCCAAGCTCTTGGTTGGCCAGCTTCAACCGTTGTTATGCGTTACTGGATAGTCGGGGTTATCGCAAGTATCCTTGGTATTGTCCTCTTCCTCTTAGGCTAAAGCTGTCTTACTTCTGCTATAATTCCACAAATGCCTAAGGTCAAAGCGTCCTTTGATAAACCGTTCCTTTTCTCTGTCATTATTTTGACAATTGCAGGGTTCATTATCTTCTACTCTGCCTCACTTGGTATATTGGCGCAAAACAGTGAGAAGTACTCCTCCATCACCTTCTCGCAAGCGGTCCTAGGTCTCTTGCTTGGCTCTCTAGCGATGTTTGGAGTCAGTAGGATGGATTACAAAGTTCTTAAGAGGTATGCCTTCTGGCTTCTCTTGGGCGGTATTATCCTAAACATCTTGGTTCTCTTCCCAGAGATAGGGGTGAAGCACAATGGCGCTAGACGTTGGATATATCTAGGGGGGTTGTCCTTCCAAACATCTGAGCTACTTAAACTTGGGTTCATCATCTACTTTGCTGGTCTAGCCTCAAAGCTTAAGGGTAAGATGCAAACCTTCACCTTTGGTCTCTTGCCTCTCTTAACCCTACTTACTATTTCTGGAATACTGTTACTAAAGCAACCAGACACCGACACCTTCCTTATGCTAATCGTTTCTGGCATAGCCATCTTTCTTATAGCTGGAGGTAGATGGAGACATGTACTTATTTTGTTTCTTATTGGAGTTATTGGTATGGGGTTACTTGTGACGACTCGACCTTACCTAAAGGATCGCATCACCACATACCTGCATCCAGAGAGAGAGTCTCTGGGCTCTGGATATCAAATACAGCAGTCTCTTATTGCTATTGGATCTGGTGGAGTCTTTGGTAGGGGATTCGGGCAAAGTGTGCAGAAGTTTGACTTCCTACCAGAGCCGATGGGAGACTCCATATTTGCTGTTCAAGCAGAGGAGTTTGGCTTCGTTGGGGCCACTGCTCTTATCTTGCTCTTTGCCTTCTTCCTTATACGTGGCTTAAAGATAGCCTCAAACACGGAAGAATCCTTCGGTAGACTCCTTGTTGTCGGGCTTGTTATAATGATTACTGCTCAGGCATTTGTAAACATCGGGGCCATGCTTAACGTCTTGCCTCTATCTGGGATTACACTGCCATTCGTGAGCCATGGAGGGACCTCACTATTTATCACACTTCTTGAGGTTGGCATCATACTCTCTGTTTCTAAATCAATTTCTAAATCAGCCAAACTAGCTAAATGAGAATACTCTTCACAGGGGGAGGTACAGGAGGCCACTTCTACCCCATAATTGCAGTAGCCGAGGCTATCAAAGCCCTATCCAAAGAAAAGAGGCTCCTAGAGTCAGAGCTCTTCTATATGGCACCAACTCCATACAACGAGAGTATCCTCTTTGAGCAAAGCATCACCTACAAGAAGGTCCAAGCTGGGAAGATGCGTGGATACTTTTCTATTCTTAACTTTTTTGATTTATGGAAGACCGCGTGGGGAGTAGTAAGCGCAATATATAAAGTCTATAAACTTTATCCAGATGTAATCTTCGGCAAGGGAGGATACGCAAGCTTCCCAGTACTTATGGCTGGAAGAATTCTGGGTATACCTGTAGTAATACATGAGTCAGATGCGGTCCCCGGTAGAGCTAATCTTTGGGCTGGTAAATTTGCCAAGCGAGTAGCTGTATCTTGGGCAGAGGCAGCTAAGTACTTTGACGAAACCAAGGTAGCCCACACTGGCAACCCAGTGAGGAAAGACATACGAGAGAGGAAAACTGAAGGAGCTAGAGAGTTCCTAAAGATAGAAGCAGAGCCTCAAGTTGTACTAGTGCTAGGAGGCTCACAAGGTGCGGAAGCTGTGAACGAAGTGGTGGTAGAAGCCCTCCCAAATCTGATAAAAGATTTTGCTGTTATACATCAAACAGGGAAGAAGAACCTCACCTCATCCAAGACAACAGCCGATGTCATCTTGCAAAAGTCTCCAAACAAACACCGCTATATACCCAAGGACTATCTAAACTCTATTGAGATGAGGATGGCATCTGGTGCTGCTGATGTCGTCGTCTCTAGAGCTGGTTCAACTATTTTTGAAATCGCTAGCTGGGGAATACCGTCAATATTGATCCCGATAAAGGACTCTCATGGAGACCACCAAAGAGCCAACGCCTTCTCCTATGCTAGAGCTGGAGCTTGCGAAGTTATTGAGGAACCTAACTTGACCGCCAACATTCTTACAACAGAAATAAGACGCATCCTAGAGAACCCTCAAATAAAAGAGAAGTTGAGCCAGTCGGCCAAAGCCTTCGACAAACCAGACGCAGCCAAGAAAGTAGCTGAGGAAATACTAAAGATTGCTCTATCTCATGAAATCAGCAAGTAAAGTAGTCGTTAGGATGGCTCCCTCCCCGACAGGGAACCTCCACATAGGAACCGCACGTACAACTCTCTTCAACTTCCTTTATGCTAGGCAAACTGGTGGGAAGTTCATAATGCGTATTGAAGATACAGATAAGGAAAGATCGACTAAAGATTTTGAGAACAATATTTTAGAAGGCTTGGCATGGCTCGGTCTATCTTACGATGAGTTATACCGACAATCAGAGAGAACTTCTATATACGTATCGTATGTAAAGAAAATGATAGAAGAGGGGAGCGCCTACTTATCCAAAGAGGAGCCAAAAGAAGCTGGAGACCGAACAGAGGTTGTCCGCTTCAAAAATCCAAACAAAAAAATAAAGTTCCAAGATATCATCCGAGGAGAGGTGGAGTTTGATACCACAGAACTCGGAGACTTCGTTATTGCTAAGAGCCCAGAAGAACCTCTATACCACCTTGCTGTGGTAGTAGATGACCATGAGATGGGCGTAACACACATCATCAGAGGCGAAGACCACATCTCAAACACCCCAAGACAAATCCTTATACAAGAAGCTATAGGAGCCGAGAGACCCATCTATACGCACTTGCCCCTAATACTTGGTCCTGACCGATCCAAGATGAGCAAGCGTCACGGAGCTGTGACCATAGATGAGTATAGGAAAAGAGGCTACTTACCAGAAGCAATACTAAACTACTTGGCCCTACTTGGTTGGAACCCCGGCACCGAGCAAGAGATCTTCACCCTCAAGGAACTTGAGAAGGTCTTTGATCTGGAGAAGATACAAAAGGGAGGAGCCATATTTGACGAGAAGAAGCTTGATTGGGTGAACAAAGAACATATAAAGCTCTTGCCCGAGGAAGAGCAGTTTAAGCTTGTGTTGAAGTCAATAGAAAATGAAGATTATATAAAAGCCTCTCCATCTTTGGACTTATCCAAAATAAATTGGAAAAGCGTTGATGCCAAGAAAACCAAAGAACATTTAGTAAAAGTTCTGAATATGATTGATGATAAAGACAAAGTTATGGCTTATGCAAACGAAGTGGGTAGGGGAGACGTCCTCTGGCCTCTACGCTTCTCCTTATCTGGTAAGGATAAGTCTCCAGACCCCTTCACCCTTATAAAAGTTTTAGGAGTAGAAGAGGCAAAAAAAAGAGTCTCTAAAGCTATAGAACTTTTGTAATGAAGAAAATTAGTCTAACCATTTTTATATTTAGTATTCTTCTTATACCAAGTCTTGCCCTTGCCCAAACAAACTCAGAAATCTTACAAAAAATAGAAGAGACAAAGAAAGAGCGCGAGAAGCTCCTAGAGCAAGAGGAGAAGCTCCAGACAGCGCTTAACGAGCTCTCCAAAGAAGGCCAGACTCTACAAACAAATGTAAAGACTTTAGACGCTACCAGAAGCAAACTGGCCAATGATCTAAAGATCACTCAATCAAACATAAACACCTCAAACTTAACTATACAAAAACTTGAGAACGACATAGACAACAATGAGTCTGAGATAGACATCCACAAACAAGCTATAAAGAAATCTATACAAAAAATTGCTACCTATGACAACAACAACCTTGTCTTAGATATCCTCTCTTACAAGAACTTGGACGAAGTGTGGTCAGATACAGTAAACATATGGGACCTGCAAGATAAGCTTAGGGAGAGAATATCTGTACTGGAACAAACTCAAGTTAAACTTATTGAGAACAAGGTTGCTAAAGAGTCACAGAAGAAGCAGTTGGTGAGCCTCTCCACACAACTAGATGGCCAAAAGAGAGTTGCCGACGAAACCCGTGCCAGTCAGGCCCTGCTTCTTGCTGCTACAAAAAACAAGGAGGCAGAGTATCAAAAAATGTTGGCTGACAACAAAGAAAGACAGGAGGAGTTTGAACGCTTGCTCTTCCAGTTTGAGTCATCTCTTACTGCCTCAGATGTTTCCTTAAGGCCACCAGCTGGCAGAGGAGCTCTTGGTTGGCCTCTTGATAACATCTTCATAACCCAGATGTTCGGGCGAAATAGTTTTGCTAAAAGAGTTTATGCATCAGGAACTCATAGTGGTACAGACTTTAGAGCTACAGTGGGAACCAAGGTTAAATCGGCTCGTGGGGGAGTCGTCTCTGGCATCGGCAACACCGATGAGCAAAAGGGTTGTTACTCCTATGGCAGGTGGATACTCATAAAGCACGACAACGGCCTCTCAACCCTCTATACACACCTCTCAGGGTCTATTGTGTCTCTGGGAGAGAGTGTTGTTGAGGGTCAAACCATAGGATACTCTGGTGGCCAACCAGGGCAGTATGGGTCTGGCTTCTCCACGGGGCCACACTTACACTTCGGCGTGTTCGTCACTGCAGGAGTTAATGTCCTACCTTATACCTCAAGCAAAAATTGCCAAAAGGTGTCTATACCTGTAGCGAATCCCCAAGACTATCTTGACCCTATGGCGTACCTACCCAACCTCTAGTAGCATTAAACTAATGAGAAACAAGGGATTCATAAACTTAATAGTTATCGCCATCGTAGCTCTTATAGCACTCAAGTTCTTCCTCAATTGGGACATCTTTGATGCAGCTGAGACAGAACAAGGTAAGAGCACTATCATCTATATTAGAGACATCTTTAACCTTGTTTGGAGTTATATCTCAGCACCACTTACTTTTGTCTGGGGGAAGGTCGTCTGGCCACTCCTAAGCCTATCTTGGAACAACCTCCAAAAGTTCATTGAGTGGGGTCAAAACACCTACACACCACTCTCCTAAAATAAAATGAAAAAGCTTTTATTCTTTATCCTTTTGCCTTTATACGTACTTCTTATCTTCTTTCTTAACACCACAATGAAGTGGTGGGAGAGTCTAATGGATTAATTAATATGATCAACAATAATCTAAAATTTATCCAAATCGTTCTAGCTATACTTATTGGCATAGGTCTTTTGCTCCTTATCGGTAGAAAGTTGTGGTTACCAAAAGTTGTAGAGTTCAAACTACAACAAGAAGGGTTGCTAGAGTATTACAAAGGCGACATATATAAAAAGGTTTAATCTTGATAGTTTGACAAAACCTTGTTTTGTATGTAAGATACTACAAGACAAGAACTTCAACTGAGGACTCTACCTGTGTCAGACTTCGCAAGAATATCCAAGCAGAGGTCATGCCCAGACTGTGGTGAGTACAGAGCACCCATCTGGGATGATAAGGAGAAGAACTGCCAGAAGTGTGGTTATGGAGAGAAGAAGGAGGAAACTGAGAAAGGCGCCTCTTCTGGAGATTCACAATGAGCCTCCTTAGAGCTTTCTTGGGGTACGCTTTTCTAGGGTTCCTTGCTAAATCTCTCGGATTCCCTGAACCGTTGGTGTTGGTTCTTTTCATCACCTCAATCGTGGCTGGCGTTATGTTTTGCTACAAAGCACACAAAAGCATAAAAGCCAGAATCAAGAAGGGAGAGTACTGGTAAGTTAGGAGCCACCGTAAGTAGGTGGCTTTTTTGTTTTTGGAGATATTTATTGGGGGAGAGAAAAAGATTTTTTAAAAAACAAAAATATTTTGAGATCTATATAGAAGGGAAGGGATATATGATAAAGAGGTCTCAAAAAATTATTTAGCCCTGTAGGGGAGCCTTGTAGACCTACCGTAGTGTCGTAAAAGATATATTGTGCGACACACATAGAGTTATCCACAACCTTGATAAACCATGATTCCCTATGAAGATGTGTGCTAACTTTATCTATAGATAAGTTCCCATACTTGGAGGTTCTGTGACTCTCTCGTATCACGAGGTTGCAGACCTGATGATGCACTTACGCGCTTCCCCACCGATAGTGGAGGAGGCTCTCTCAATACTTGAGGAAGCACTTGCAAATATCAGGTCAAACGAAATGAGTGTGCACAACCTCTCTGAGGAAGAGCTCACTGCCCTACCCCCAGAGACAGAGCTACACCCATCGTCAGAAGTTATCTGGAAAATTGCTTTAGGCAGGGTAGACAAGCTTGAGCACCAAAGCGATGCAGAGTAATGCATCGCTTTTTTGCAAAAGAAAAAGTTCGAACCGAAGTTCGAACTTTTATAATTGAGTCAGTTCTGCCCGACAGTGGAGTGTGTCCGCGAAACTGGCAATCTGCCATAATTGAGCCATCCCCGAATCATCAACACCATCTTGTCTTCATCTGTGCACCTTGCCACAGGGACGATACCTGGGAGGACACTGAGCTTGAGCTCTTGCATCACACACTGGCAGACAAGGATGACGATCTTCTCAGGAGGAAGATGTCCAAGCAAGGGCTCAAGCACCCCGACAGAGACTCTGTTGATAACCAAGATGATCCTGTCCACTTCGTGGAGGCTCATCTTCATCTCACTCTCTATCAGACGTATGAAGACCTTACCGTCCCTCAGTAAGTCCCCTCTCTCAGAGAAGAGTATGGCCTGTCTGTCCTTCATGTTCATGGTGATGTAACCACCAGAACCATTGCTACCGTGTGGCTTTGGGACTCCTCCATTAATAGAGACGGGGTGAGGTGAGACGAAGACGGCGCTCGGCATAATGCATCCTCCGGATAGGATGGGGCGGGATGGAAAGGACTGGTTCGACCTATACTTTGCTCCTATCTATCAATTTAGTCAAACACAAACCCCCACATTACTGCGGGGGTTTGTGAACCTCAAGAGTTAGTTTTTAATAGAACTCTTGGCGGTTGTATTGATTGCGAGATCCTCGACTTTGTCCCAACAAGGAGAGGAAGACTTCCATGGTCTACTTCCCTCTCTCTCATAGAGACGACGGGCAAAGGCGACATTACCGTCTATGTTTTCTAGATCGATACCGAGCGCGCTAGCCTCTTTGGTGTGATAGTACTCGTTGATCTGCATCACACCCACGTCTGAGCGGTTTACTCTCCCTCTCCTTACCTCTCCATTACTTTCGTAGTGACGGAAGGATGACTCACAGAAGGCAATCTTCTTAAGTTCTGGAAGATCAGAGAAGTAATCTCCGATAAACCTCTCAACGTTCTTTGGATCCGTAATCGGCTGATAGTCCTCGGACTTGATGTCTTTGGGGTCTGTAGCGGCAACTCTGGCAATGTCTGACACAGGGCTAACCTTGTGAAGCATTGTAGGAGTAGGCTGACCCGATAGAGCAAGGGCGAGACTAAGCGATACGAGCTGTAAAATAACTATAGGCTAAACTTCTAAATCTAAGGTCGCAGTAAGGTCCTTCTCCCCTTAGAAACAAAAATCAGCGCACTCGCTGATTCCTATACATACTAGCACCTTTGAGCTTGTTTGTCAAGCTTTTTTATGGTCTAATTTTATATATTATGGCTCAACAAAGGCCTAAAATACTAGACTAGATAGTGGCTCCTAGGACAATATCCCCCTCATTTAACCCCGAGATGACCTCTACAAAGCCGTCCCTACCGACAAGACCGGTCATTACCTCCCTCTCCTCTACCCCACCATCAAGGTTCTTAAGGAAAACGAACCTAACCCCATCACGTCTCTCTACTGTATAAGAAGGTACCCTCAAAACATCCTCTTTCTTTTGTGTTTGGATGTTTAGGCTTGCGGTAAGTCCCCTCTTTAGCTCTACTGGTATATCCCCAACGAAAGCTACTGTTATCTCATAGTTTACAACTCCATCAACAAGCTTCTCCCCTGGCTCTATGTTGGACACTAAACCCTGAAGAACATTATCAGGAAAAGCGTCTAGTCTTATAGATACCTCGTTCCCCTCTCTTATCTTGCCTATGTTAACCTCAGAGATATCTGCCTCAACCTCAAGTGCACTCTGGCTTATCACGGAAGTTGTAACCTCACCGGCAGTGACTATCTGCCCCACCTTTGCATCCTGTTTCGTAACCACTCCAGAGATAGGAGACTTGAGGACAGTCTTTGCCAACTGTGACTCAAGAGACTCTACTTCTGCCAAAGCTACATCAAATTTGGCCTGCTCCTCTAAGATAGAGTCGTAGCTTAGCCCACCTGAGGTAAGAAGTTGTTTGGGAGAGCTCAGGTAATCCTGCTTAGCTCCGAGAAGATTTGATAGAGAGGTATTGAGAGATGTGCGGGCAGTAGACACAGATGCCTTAAAACCATCAAGTATCCCCTCTTCTGTCTGAGTACTACCTTGAGCCGAGTTCACTAAGTAAGCTAGATCACTCAAGAAGAACTTTATCGTATCTACGTTCTTCTCTGTCAAAGCGACAGCATTTGTTAGGTCGCCCTTGTTCACTCTCACTCCGTCCATAACAGTAGCCCACTCTGTTAAGAGACTGCCTATCTGCGAACGCTTAACTGCGATAGCTCTAGCGGCCTCATCATCCGTTACATAGAACCTTATAGTCTGGTTGTTTGAGATATAAATAATTTCAAAATATGGAGAGTAGCTCTCAGGTTGGTTAAAGAACTGGTCACTTGTATTTAGCACCGCATCTCTAGCCTCTGTGTATGTGTTAACCAATGCAGAGTATAGCTTCTCGTAGGAGTTTGATGAGTCTAGAGCTGTGGTCTTAAGAGATTTGTCCAAGATTATCTCTGTCTCTGCCAGACTTGCTCTTGCCTTCTTAAGGTTGGCTAGGAGCTCTGTCTGGTCAAGCAATACTAGGGTATCGCCTGCATTAACCAAGTCGCCAACATCGGCATTAACTCCCACCACCCTACCAACCCTCTCAAAGCCTAAGTCCACCTCCTCTGCAGAGCGAATCTTGCCTGTTGCTACAACCTCTTGCTCTATAACTCCACGAGAGACCAATATCTCCTCACGAACACCGTTACCCCCTCCAAAGACGAAGAAGCCCACAACAACAAGTAAGACAAAACCGGCGATCTGCCACTTCGTTCTATTCTTTATAAAAGTTCTAATTCTTTGCATGATGTCTGTGCTTGGTGTCACTTTCTATCTTGCCATCTGAGAGTGTTATTACTCTATCTGACATTTTCGCATATTCTGGCTCGTGAGTCACCATGAGTATTGTCTGACCTTCTTTGTTTAGCTCCTTAAAGTTTTGTATCACTAGGAGCGAGGACTCCGAGTCCAAGTTGGCTGTTGGCTCATCGGCAAAGATAATCTTCGGCTCATGGGCTACGGCTCTAGCAATAGCAACTCTTTGTTGTTGTCCGCCCGAAAGCATAGAAGGTAGGTGTTCTAAGCGATCTCCTAAGCCTATCCTCTCCAAGCTCTTCTTAGCCTTACTCTTAGCCTCCTCAGTAGATAGTCCTTGCATAAGTAGAGGTACCAAAACATTCTCAAAAGCAGTGAGTTCCGGTATAAGAGCATAGTCTTGGAAGATATAGCCCAATGAGTTCAGACGCAGAATTGTCCTCTGCTTCTCCTCAAAGTCAGAAACATCTACTCCATCTATTATTATTTGGCCTGAGGTTGGATGGTCCAAAAGTCCAAGTTGATACATCAGAGTACTCTTACCAGAGCCAGATCTCCCAGTGATAGAAACAAACTCCCCACTCTCCACCTTGAAGGAGACATCATTAACAGCATAAATAAATCCTTCTCCACTCTTAAACCTTCTGACTAAAGATTTTACTTCTATCATTTTGTTTTACCTAAAATAGCATCCAAAGTGTTTTGCTTCACCACTATCCTTGCAGGGATAAATCCAGCGATTATCGTAGCGATCAGGAGTAGTCCTCCACGTATCAATGTCCCCGGAAGCTCAGCTACAAGTATGCCATCAGAAAATGGGAACTTAATAGGATGCGCGTCAATAAACGGAACCAAGAAGCCATAAACTATCGCGAAGCCTATCGCAATACCCAAAAGAGCGTAGAAGATTGCTTGCATAACATAAGCCATCTCTATAGCCTCACTCCTTACTCCTATACCCTTGAGAATGCCAATGTACTTCCTCCTAGTAATAGCGTTAATAAAGATAACAATGAATATGGTGATGGAAGCCACCACAAGACCTATAGAGCCAATAGCATTACCAAGAAGACCAAAAGTCTTTTGAATATCCAAGAGGAACTTTGGCAAGGACTCCTCCCAAGTAAGAACTCTAGCTGTATCTCCAATGGACGACCTTAGCATCACTTGCTTCATCTCATCCTTGTCCACCCCCTTCTCAAGAACAATCGCTATCTCATCTACGTTGTAGTCCCCACGGCCAACCAGAGACCGCATTGTAGACTCGGGGATAAAGGCTCTGAAGTCTATCTCGTCGGCCTTGCTCTTAAGGAACCCCAGCACCACAAACTCCTTCCTGAAGCCACCAATATTTACCCTCACTCTGTCCCCCACCTCTACATCTTGTAGGAGTGATATGTTTGGCGCTTCAATATCCAAATACTTGCGCAAGAGATTCGCTCCTAAGAGGATCCCGTCTGTATCCTCAGGTTCTAAGTAACGCCCTTCAATAACAAAGTCCGATATACCAGTGACCAAGTCCTCTCTCTCGGGGTCAATACCAACGATAGTAGTCCCCGCTGAGTTTGGGTCATCTGTAAGCCTTACTCTCTCCTTATAGTTAGCCTCTATCTCCCCTCCCTCAGCATAACGATAAGTGTAGGACTCAATACCAGGGAGGCTCTCTATGGTGCTTATAATCCTTGGACTATGCTCAATATAGTTCTTCTTCGGGAGATTGGTAATGATAATGTCTCCGGCATAATGCTCCTTATAGTTATTGGTAGCCCCTTGAAGAAGTCCTACCAAGACCCCCCTTACCACAACAAGGTTGAGGAAGGTTAAGGCCATTACAAAGACGATGAGAGCTGTAGTGGCGAAGGAGGATCGCCTGACTTGTCTATAGGCCAAGAACCACCCAAGCGAAAGCGAGCGTAGGAGCTCATCTATTCTATCCTTAAGGACCTTCATTACCCCTTATTCTAACTTACAATTCAAAGCGAGAGTATACCCAGCTTCCTCTGCCATAAGCGCCGTAGCGAAGGTGACTTTGTTTTTGTCAGAAATATTGTTGCCACAATGAGAGTAGTAGTATCTTGTGCCATTGACCGAAGCGGTAACACTTCCCTCTTTTGGCACCAAGGCCTGAGGACTGACTTGTGTAGATTGAGTAATGTTGGGGTCAAAGTTTATCTCCACGCCCTCACGCTTACTCCCCGTCATTCTCCCTACCCCAAAGGAGAGTAGAGCTACAAGAAGTATGACAATAGCTATAAAGTATGGCCTAAACCAGCCATATTTTATAACCTCTCCCCTATTGTCAAATTCAAAGGTTTCAGGTATACTCATTCAACTCAATTATAGATTATGGCAACAAAAAAGTCTGGTGGAACAACGAAAAACGGGCGCGACAGTAATCCAAAATACCTAGGTATCAAGATAAACGATGGAGCTACTGCTAAGGTAGGTCAGATCCTCGTGCGTCAGCGTGGTACAGATATCCTCCCCGGCAAGAACGTCGGCCTAGGTAAGGACCATACCCTCTTTGCTCTCAAGGATGGTAAGGTCGCTCTCACCTACAAGCGCAAGGTCCACTTCGACAACTCTGTCCTCCGCAAGAAAGTTGTGAGCGTTATCTAATCTTCTGCAACTACTTCTAGGTTGAAGTGAGTGTGCTTCTCCCCTACCTTAACCTCTATCTTGTGGGTACCAACTTCCTTTATCTTGTTTTCTAGCAAGATGAGTTCGCTTGGGATATGAACCCCTTCGTTGTTTAAAATTTCTGAGACTTTCTTGTTATCTAGTGCGAAGAAGAGATGAGCCTTCTCGTTCACCTTCGCTCTGAAGGTTACACTCTTCTCTGTTAGTTTGTGCACCTCGGCCTCAAGCTTCTTGAGCTCAGCCTCTTTGTGCTTCTGGTTCATCTGCTTCAAGTTCTTTACCTCTGAGGCCACAGCGCCTGTAGCAGGAACAGCAAGCTTCCTAGGTATCAGGAAGTTAATAGCATAGCCTTCGGAGACCTCCTTCTCCTCATGCATTCGGCCTACACCCTTTACGTCTTTGATTAGTACGACTTTCATTTATTTATTTACCGGTGTTCAAAAACTCTATAGCACGCTCAAGTTGCCTATCTCGACCTGCTCTAAAGTCCTCCTCTGTACGTATAACCTCAATCTCTGGAGTAATACCAAGCTCCGATATGGTGTTACCCTTTGGGGTTAGCCAGCGAGCTATGGTGACCTTTATAGAGGTGTCACTCGTCACAGGGAGGAGTTCCTGCACAGACCCCTTGCCAAAGGTCTTCTCACCTATGAGAGTGGCCTTCCCAAGCTCGGAGAGAGCTCCTGCCAATATCTCTGAAGCCGAAGCGGAACCTCCGTCAACGAGTATCACCATCTGGAGATTGTCACTAAAGATATCGTAACCACGAGAGCGATAAACGTTTTCCTCCTTTCCCGCTCCTCTGTCCTCACGTATAACAACCGTACCTGCCGGCAAGAACCAACTTGCCATGTCTAGTGCCGACTCCAAATAACCTCCAGGGTTGCCACGAAGATCCAAGATAAGCTTGTTGCTATCCGACTCAATAAACTCTCTGAGAGCAGAACGGAAGAGGACTGCCGAGTTCTCGGTGAAGCTATATAGAGAAATACGGAAGATGCCCCCCTCCAACTCCTCTGTATCTATTATTGGAATATTAATAATCTGTCTTACAATATCTACCTCAAATGGGGTTCTACCCTCTCGACCAATAGTAAGAGTGACCGTCGTGCCCTCTGGTCCTCTTATGTGGTTCACCGCCTCCTCAACAGAAAGTCTTGAGACATCCTTGTCATCCACCCTAAGAACCTTGTCTCCAGCACGAAGCCCTGCTCCCTCAGCGGGTGAGCCCTTTAGTGGTGAGATAACAGTAATAAGCCCGCCCTCTTGCCCAACCTCCATCCCCACCCCTCCGAAGCTCCCCTTGATATCCGCAGCAAACTGCTTGGACTCTACAGGGGGGAAGAAGACTGTGTACGGATCTCCAAGCGAGTCTACCATCCCCTCTATAGCACCCCAGACTCTCTCTTGGTTGGAAGCTACAGTAGATGTGCCAGTTGGTACAAAGTCTTTGTCCAATATAGACCACGCCTTCCAGAAGGGAGCGAAGTCTACTTCCTCTATCTCCCCCTCACTTGTGTTCAAGAGACCTTCTTGAGCTCCAAGTATGGAGCCTTTGTACTCTCCTCTGTTGTATCCAACAGCATAAGAAAGCGTAACCACAATGAGTAGTACGGCTACGATAGTCGTTCGGGGCGTCTTTCCTAAATCCATTCAGATCATTATACTAGGAGTAATGATTTCCTTCCATAATTCATTATCTGGCAAAGTCGAACAATTCGTGCCCTTGAAGGATGGTGAGGCCAAGATGTACCACTGTGGCCCTACGGTTTATGACTTTGTCCACATAGGTAACCTGCGCTCCTTCGTCCTCGCCGACCTTACTAGGAAGTACTTTGAGTATATAGGCTTCAAGGTTACTCAGGTGATGAACATAACCGACATAGGTCACCTCTCTGGAGATGGAGATGACGGGGAGGACAAGATGACCAAAGCACTAAAGCGCGAGGGCAAGCCCTTAACCATGGAGGCCATGCAGGAACTTGCTGACTTCTACACAGAGCGATTCAAGGAAGATATACAAAAGCTAAATATAAGTCTCCCCCACTACTTACCCAAAGCCTCACAACATATCAAAGAAGATATAGAACTTATAAAGTCTCTAGAAGAAAAAAGTTTTGTCTACAAAACCTCTGACGGACTCTACTTTGATACTTCCAAAGATCCTCACTACGGCAAGCTCGGCGGTATAGGTGGTACTACAGAGTCACGTATTGGTACAAATTCGGAGAAGAAGAACCAGAAGGACTTCTCTCTTTGGAAGTTTAATGACGAGCTTGGCTACGAAGCTCCTTGGGGGCACGGCTTCCCCGGTTGGCACATAGAGTGCTCCGCCATGAGCCAGAAGTACTTGGGTAAGACCTTTGATATCCACACAGGTGGTATAGATTTGGCTCCAATACACCACAACAACGAGATAGCCCAGAGCGAGAACGCCTGCGGATGCGAGTTTGCTCGCGTCTGGCTCCACAATGAGTTTGTCATCTTAGATGGAAGCAAAATGGCCAAGAGCGATGGTAATATCATCAAGCTCAAGGATATTGTGGAGAAAGGCTTCTCCCCTCTTGCCTATCGTTATCTCCTCCTTCAGTCCCACTACCGCACTCCAACTAACTTCTCGTGGGAGGCACTTACTTCTGCACAGAGCGCATACACAAGACTTCGAAATGGTGTCTCCATGATTAAAGAGATTGGTAACATTAATACTGAATACAAAAAAGAATTTATTGAGGCTCTAGAGAATGACCTAAACACGGCTCAAGCCCTAGCTGTTGTTTGGAAGCTTTTAGACGACAAGAATATCTCTCATCCAGATATGAAGGCCACGATCTTAGACTTTGATAAGGTTCTTGGTTTAAATTTGGACAAGACAGAAGAGATACCAGAGGATGTCTTACAAATTTTTGAAAAACAGAAACAAGCACGAAAAGACAAAAACTTTGAAGAGTCAGACAAACTTCGTGATGAGCTAAAGAAAATGGGTTGGAGTGTACAGAACGGTGATACCGACGAAACGAGTTTTATTTTCCGTACTTAGCTAGGATTTCCTTCTCTACCTCTTCCCTATTTCGACCATACTTGAGCTTGGTCTTCTCACTCAAAATATCTATCATCTCTCTGTTACCCTCAAATGGTGGCTCTGTCTCTATGGAGAAGGGCTTCTCTGGCTTGCCACCGACAAGGAGCTTCACATACGCATTTCTATTATCAATATTCATAAGGTCTTGCGCAGTAAAGACAGGAGCAAACTGCTTCTCAAGATACTCTGCATCATCAGCACCAACACGGAAGGATATAATGGAACCCACGTTGCCGAAGACGGCATTCTTGATATCCTCCTCAAGTTGAGCGATGAACTGGTGCGCCACAGTGAGCGAGAGTTTGTACTTCCTTGCCTCGGAGAGGATAGTGGCTATAGAGCTTGTGGTGATGTTTTGGAACTCGTCTATATGTAGGTAGAAAGGTGGAAGAGCTTGAGTGTTTGCCCGAGAGAGAGCAGACATCAAGATCTTGCCGACCAAGATAAGACCAATAAGGTTGGCGTTGATATCTCCAAGACGTCCCTTTGAGAGGTTTACCAAGAGGATCTTCCTGCCATCCATAATCTCTCGCATATTGATAGAAGACTTCTCCTGCGCCACTATCGGACGCATAATGTCGTTTGCTAGGAAGACATCAAACTTGGAGGTTATGTAGGGCACAATGTTTGCAAGAGCTGCCTCTCCACCGGCCTTCTCTGCCACCTCTCGCCAAAACTGGGTGACGACAGAGTTCGTGCACTTCTCAAGCTTCATGTTCCTATACTCTTTGTTCGAGAGCACACGAGACACATCCAAGAGAGTTGAGCCAGTAGAGGGGTCGTCTATCACGAGCATAGTCGCGTTCCTGAAGTATTGCTCAAACATCGGGCCCATACTCTCCGGCACCTTGCCGTAGAGCTTCTGGAAGATGTTGAAGAGTTCGTTGACTACGAAGGTCTTCTGCTCTGGTTTGTCGGCCTCATACTCAAGCATGTTGAGAGCAAGTGGCCTCTCTGTAGAAGCTGGGTCAAAGTAAATGACGTCCTCCACTCTCTCTGGTGGGATAGAGGCCAGTACATCAAGAACATCTTGTCCGTGTGGATCTATCATACACACGCCGTTACCAGCTTTAATGTCTTGGATAATAATGTTTTTGAGAAGTGTGGACTTACCTGTTCCTGTCTGGCCTATAGTGTATATGTGTCTAAGTCGATCCTCATAACTTATATGTATCCTCTTGTCATGACCTTGGAAGTGGTTCACCCCGAGTAAGGTGCCGGCCATAGGTATATTTGTGGGGGCTTGAGACTCATTGGAGCGAGAGACCTTGAGTTGTGTAGGCGAGACAATAGAGGTGGTGTGGAAGTGGAGCAACCCTGTGAGCTCCTTAAGACTAAGTGGCATTTCCTCCTTGTCGCTCCAAAGACGGAAGGTGAAGTTCCTGTAGAACTCCTTTCCTCTCACCTCTCTCCAGTTGAGTCTGTTTACCCCAGGGAGTTCAAACTGGTTGAAGGCCGAAGCAATGCTTGTAAGTATCTGCTTGGCTTCTTCCTTCGTCGCAGAGGAAGTAACGATGCGGATGTTTGTTGCTACGACTGGACTCTCAAGCTTCTTCTGTATCCTTTCTATTGCTTGTTGGTCTGTGTCCTTAAGTTTCTCCTCATCTGTCCTCTTCTTCTTAGCGACAAACAAGTCTCCCACTGTGTGGAATATATCGGAGACAAAAGACCTCTCAGCTAGCACATCCTTGAGCTTCTCCCCCTTCTTCATCTGCTCTATGGCACGGTTATACCTCTTGGTGTAGACGTCTCCCTTGGGGTTAAAGACGATCTGTATTGCAGCGCCCGAGCCATCTTTAGGGATTTTAGAAAAAGATTGGAGAAGTGCATTAAGTGGGTCGTGGTCAAACTGGTCAAAGGTCTTAAGAGGTAAGGCGCTTGGTTGGTCAAGCTCAGCTTCAGCGGCCGCTGTCTCTCCGTGTTCAGAGAAGATGTTGTAGTCGTTTGCTCTCTCAATCAGCTTCACACTGGGGAAGACGGAGCGGAGTTGCTTCTCAAAGAGGTCCTTCTTCTCATTCGGTACCGATACGAAGAAGTTGGCCTCCTCACTCCCCTCACTATTGGCTACCTCAAGGACGAAATAATTTTTACCACGTGTTGCCTCCTCTGATACCGAGATCATCCCGGCGTAGAACTGCTCCATAGAGGAGATAGTGGACTTAAGATCTCTGTCCTGACCACCCTCACTCTTAAGCGAGTCCGGCATCACCACCTCAAAGAGAGTCATGTTGAGGGCTCGGTACATAGGTCCGCTCTCCTTCACATCTCTTATCCTTAAACCTTGGCGCACGAGATCTACTAAGTGATCGTGGAAGTCGTCCTCGTGCTTCCAATCTAGAAGCTTCTCTGCGACAGACAGAGCATGGAAGACTCCCTTCGTCCTTGTGACCTGTATCATCTTGTCTAGTTGGGCATCTACAGGGGCACTAGCCACATTAGCCAGAGTATCCTTAACCTCCACTGTTTGCCTCATTGGTGCGGGCAGGGCTCGGTGGGTCTCTAGTATCGCTTGCTTCACCGCTTCCGGCTTCTCGCTATAAGACTCAACTCTTGAGCGAAGATACGCTAGCTCCTCCTCCACACTATTAAAGCGTATTGCTTCTGACATGAGAAAATTATATCACGCTGTATTTGCCTCTCTCTCCATCTCCTCTCTCCAGTGTTTTAGGAAATCCATTATTCCTTCATGCACAAAATCCTTACTAATTATTTTAGATGTTTCTCGAGCTATATCTTTCTTCCCTTCTAGAATATCTCTAACTATAATCAACCTATCTCTATACAAGCGAGCTATCTCGTCTTGGCCGTTGAGTTCGGCAAATCTTGCAAAGGTCTCCATCTGTTCCTCCATCTGATTAAGAATCATTATTTGGATTCTGTGTATCGCTAGCTCCTTATTTTTCTTAAATTGCCAAAGTTCAGCCAACTCAAGTACTGTCTGCTTGCTGGCTCCGATAACCACTTCAGGAATTTTGTTTAACCTACCGTGGAAATATCCATCACTCGAATGAAAATATTTCACTTGTGGCAATCTACCTTTGAGTATCCCTGTCTTGAGCCGGTCAAACTTCTTAGAAGTATCAGCACTAAACGAAACATCAGCAGCCAAGCCCAAGAAGGATGCAGAACCAGACATCCCGCTTTTAAACTCTATAACCGCATCAACACCATTCTCATAATCATCATACTTGGATGTTTTGTGAGTAATAGCGTTAGGACCAAACCAATCACTAAGCTCACCATGCTCAAGGATCAAAGCTTCAAAGATGTCTGCAACCTCCTTCTGCTCCCTAGAATACTCACTCATCTCCTGCTCAAAATTCCTCTCATACCTCCTCACTGTCTCCAAGTCTCTATCTATCGTCTCTTGACCATATGGGTTCACGAAGTCAGACTCCTTGATTCTGGCCTTATCCATAACCCTTTCTGCCTTGCTATGAATAATGCCGATATCCTCCTTCTCAAGTCCTTCGGGCTCAAACTTCTCAAAATTCATTATGTAATCAATTATACACACCTTACGCACTTACTCTCCCCTTTTGTAAACTTGCTCCACTTTCCTCTAAGGGTAAAATGAGGCTATGAAGGAAGCCCCTCTAGCCAGTCTCAAGATACGTGTCCCCCCAAACAACCTAGAAGCAGAGATGGCTCTCTTGGGATCCATAATGCTTCGTCCAGATGCTATATATGAGGTGATGGACACTGTCACTCCTGAGTCCTTCTACTTTGAGAAGCACAGGAACATCTTTGAGGCGATGCTGGAGCTCTTCGCAAAGCGTGAGCCCATAGACATCCTCTCCCTCTCCTCACGTCTTAAGGAGAAGAACTTGCTAGAGCGTATCGGTGGGAGCTCGCTCCTTACAGAACTCACCACCACCGTCCCCTCTTCCGCCAATGTGAAGCATTATGCCGAGATAGTCAGGAAGAAATTTATGATGCGCGAGCTTATCAATGCCTCCGAGCATATCTCGCATCTGGGCTTCAACGAAGCCGGAGAGTTGGAGGAGATACTAGACCAAGCGGAGAAGAAGATCTTTGACATCACTCAACACTTCTCCGCCACAGAGAACTTCAAAGACCTCACTCCACTCCTCAAGGAAGCCTTTGAGCGCTTTGACAAGCTCTCCTCTGCCGAGCACGAGTTGAGAGGCGTTAAGACTGGCTTCAAGTCTCTAGACGACATCCTTGGAGGCTTCCAGAAGTCGGATCTCATTATCTTAGCTGCCAGACCTTCTGTCGGTAAGACCGCCTTGGCTCTTGATATTGCCAGAAGGACTGCAAGTGAGAACCAGACCTCTGTTGGCATCTTCTCTCTTGAGATGTCCTCCGACCAACTTGTAGACCGTATCGTGGCAGCACAGTCCAAGGTAGATGCTTCCGTCATCAGGAAGGGAGTAAGAACACAACAAGGAGCTTGGCGAGACGACATCTTCAAGAACATCTCTACCGCGCTAGACGACCTCTCTAGAACTCCTATATACATAGACGACCAGGCTGGCAACACCATTATGCGTATGCGCTCCGCCGCAAGGAAGCTCAAGATTGAGAAGGGGCTACAACTTCTTATCGTAGACTACCTCCAACTCATGGCTCCAACCAACGCCCGTGCCGGAGACAACATGGTCCAACAAGTTACGGAGATCTCAAGAGGCCTTAAGCATATGGCCCGCGAACTCCAGATCCCCGTCCTTGCCCTCTCCCAGCTCTCTCGTGCTGTTGAGAGTCGTGGTGGCAAGCCCAAACTATCTGACCTCCGTGACTCCGGTTCCATAGAGCAAGACGCAGACTTGGTGATGTTTATCCACGCTGATGAAGACGGTATCAGGGATGAGTCCGGCAAGATGAAGGAGATTCAGAGGAAGAGCCTGATTATTGCAAAACATAGAAATGGTCCTTTGGGAGAAGTGGTCTTGGACTACCACACACGCCACAACACCTTCGTGGAGATAGATTACAGCAACTACGGCAAGGCTGAAGAAGAGTTCAAGAGCTTCTAATGATAAAATAGCTGGATGAACAGTATTGACACTCTCGCGGAGATATTTGCCCACTTCCCCGGTATTGGCCCAAGACAAGCCAAGCGCTTTGTGTACCACTTACTTTCCAAGGATAAGAATGCTGTGGACGCTTTCGTAAGAGCTATAGAGCGACTTAAGGAAGAGACTCTTCAGTGCACAGAGTGTAAGCGCTTCTTTGCTAAGAACGGAAGCGTCAAAGCAGTTTGCCACACCTGCTCCGATGTCCATCGCGACAAGTCACTCCTTATGATAGTGCCCAGAGACGCCGACTATGATGCTATAGAGAAGAGTGGTGGGTACAAGGGCTACTACTTCGTCCTTGGTGGTTCCTTACCTATTTTAGAAAAAGAACCAGAGAAGAGGATAAGGATCAAAGAGCTAGAAAAGAAAATAGTTAATAACAAAAAAGATTTGAAGGAGGTCATCCTAGCGATGAACGCCAATGCCGAGGGGGAGAACACCGCTTACTTCATTAAGGAGACCTTCAAGGATACTGGGCTCACCTTCTCCGAGCTTGGCCGAGGACTCTCTACCGGTAGCGAGCTTGAGTACGCCGACCCCGATACACTGAAGAATGCTCTCCTCCACAGAACAAACTAAAATCCCGCTAAAGCGGGATTTTAGTTTACTTTATTGAGTCTATGCGGACTTCAAAGTATGGCTGACGGTGTCCGTATTTCTTGAAGTACTTGGACTTCTGCTTGTAGTGGATAACATCCACAGTCTTGTATCTTGAGATCTTGGTGATAGTTGAGGTTACGGTAGAACCAGATACAGAAGGAGTGCCAATAGTGGCGTTGTCTCCGTCTGCCTTGAGTAGAACCTCTCTAAAGACAAGTGTATCCCCCTCCTTGTGGTCACCCAAGACCTTCTCAATCTTGAGGTTCTGACCCTCGTGGACTCGGTACTGCTTGCCTCCAGTAGTGATAACAGCAAAGACGTCCTTATTTGAGGATTTTGAGGCTTTAGGAGCTTTTACAGCCTTAGGAGCGACCTTCTTAGATTGTTCGGCAACCTCGGCTTTTGGGGCCTTCTTTGGGGCTGATTTCTTTGCTTTTGTAGCTTCTGCCATAGGGGGTCTATTCTACATTAGGACGGTCCAAAGTCAATGTATCCACCCCCGCCCCAGAGCCGGTTATACGAAGGACGTCCTTGTCTATCTTGTTTAGTTCCTTATAGCCTGTGTTGTAGTGGTTTACCACCGTACCTAGAGAGTTACCTAGCTTTTTGTAGTACTCATCATAGGTCTTGATGTGCCGGCCTAGGTCCTCCACCTTTTTTATAATCTCCTGTGCCTTCTCCTCAATTTGCAAAGCCTTAAGACCTTGAAGAACTGTCTGTAAGTATGCGAGGAAGGATGTTGGAGAGACGATGATCACTTTGTACTTGGAGGCAGCGCGCTGGACCAGAGACTCAGTCTCCTCTTGGAGAGCTCCAATCTTGTTTACGATAAGGTCGTAGTAGATAGCCTCGTGTGGGATAAACATAAAGGCGAAGTCCATAGTCCCCTTCTCTGGCCTGATGTACTTGGAGGTCTCTTGGATGCGCATCTTAAGGTCACTCACAAATAACTTTTCTAGTTTTGCTTTTTCTACTGGGTCCTTCTCCTCCACAAGACGGTTATAGTTCTCAAGAGAGAATTTGGAGTCCACTGGTATTATCTTCTCCTTCACGAAGACGACTGCATCTGGCACCAGTCTCGCACCATCGTCGTCTACTCCAAGCTCAAATTGCATTTCATACGACCCCGGTGGCATCACATTCTTAAGCAAGGTCTCCAAGTAGTACTCTCCGAGTACCCCTCTTTGCTTCGGGTTCTTCAAGATGTCTTGGAGGCTCTCAAGTTGCTCTGCGAAGCCAACCATCTGCTTACCTGTCTCGTCTACTCTTGTGACCTTCTCAATAATCTCCTTGATGTTGGTGTTGACCGAACGAGAGAGCTCTTGCATCTGGTTTTGTATAAGTAGCATACCCTGCCCATCATCCTGCTTCTCCTCCTTTTTACTAAGAAGCTTGAAGAAGAGTCCGATATTTATGGCCAAAATAGCTACCAAGAGGACAATTATCCAATTCATTGGTATCATCATAACATGTCACTACAAACAGATATAAAAGCCCAAGTTATTGAGGCTATGAAGGCCAAGGACAGCATTAAAGTTTCTGTCCTTCGCGGACTTTCGGCTGCCTTTACCAACGAGCTGGTTGCCAAGAAGATGAAGCCCGATGGCGAACTTACAGATGAGGATGCTCTCGCTGTCATAAGCAAGGAGGCCCGCAAGCGTAAGGATTCTATAGAGCAGTTTGAGAAGGGTGGACGCCCAGAGCTTGCGGAAGATGAGAGAGCCGAGCTCGCCATACTTGAGACCTTCCTCCCTGAGCAGATGAGCTACGAGGCAGTACTAGAGTTCGTGAAGGCCAAACAAGCTGAGATGGGCGCCACCGACAAGTCTAAGGCAGGCCAGTTTATGGGAGCTGTCATGAAGGACCTTAAGGGCAAGGCCGATGGCCAGGTGGTCAAACAAGCCATAGACTCCCTCTTCGCTTAAGTTATCCACAGATTTTCTCCAAGGGGAGGGCTTGGTGGAAGGTTTTGAGCTTGACTTTTGGTATTGTTTATGATAGGATTAGAAACCAGAAAGTACCTAACTCCATTTACATCCTTCCGGGAGGATATATGAAAGTTTCTGATGCTGAAGCAGATGCGTTGTTTCGTGAGAGACTCCTGCGTCTCAACGGTGGCAAGGACATCATCGTGCACAAGAGAGGTAAGGTGTTAGTCGCGATCATGTCTAATACTGAGAAGCCGACAGAAGAAACTGCACAAGAACAGTTTGACCGGCATGAGCTACAGCTTCCCAGAGGTGATCGTGAGTAACAAAGGGCGGATTCCGAGACATCGGAGTCCGCCCTGAATTTTTATTTCAAAAAACCTTCTTTGATTAACAAGTGTCTTTTTTGTCCTTGGAGTCCGTTGTAACCACCCACTCTTCCATCACTTCGTATCACTCGGTGGCACGGCACCTTTTTGTCTACATTCTTGTTCAAAATGTTCCCCACCGCTCTGAAGGCTAGAGGTCTCCCCGCCTTCCTTGCTACCTCCTTATAGGTCATAACCTTCCCTCTTGGTATCTTCCTCACTACTTCGTAGACCTTATCTTTAAAATTCATTTTGTGATTATAACAAAAACCGCGAGCTACTAGCTCGCGGTTGTAACACTTGGTCGACGCTTGGGCTTCATTCGCTCAAGATGAGCCTTGAGCTTGTGTACGTTGCCAAGCTTACTTCCGACCCTGTCCTTACCCATGTCACGAATGATCCGTCCATCACCCATCAACTTGTAGACGCAGATCTTCATAGCAGGGTTGTTACGAAGGAGACTCACGAACTCCTTGTCGCACTCCCAGACGGGTCTGTGCTTACCATCTGCACAACGGATCTCAGTCATGGACAGAGAGTGGTCGAGCATCTCGGAGATCCGCTGGTTGGTGATCGGGTTAAGGGGGTACACGAACCAGCTAACGACGCGTTTCGACATCTGCTCCTCGGGGTTCAGGGTTCTCCCAGCATTATAACACATTAATTCATATTTGAGAAATTTTGATAATCCTGTTATTATTTCTCTCCTAAGGCCCTATCGTCTATCGGCTAGGACACATCCTTCTCAAGGATGGAAGCAGGGTTCGACTCCCTGTAGGGTCACAAATTGGTTGGTATACTATTGTTATGCACCACGGCAATTCGTATCGAAATTTATTCGCTATGGCTCTCTTATCCTTCGGAGCAATGTTTGTGCTTATGTATGTGATGGTAAACACGTTTAGCAATGTGCTTATTAATCTAAACCAATTATATATGGCAGGACTCATGACAATGCCAATGATACTTATAGAAATGTGGTTGATGAGAGACATGTATCCGAACCACCAATTAAACTCATTGATTATACTTTTCAGTTTGATTATGGGATTGTTATTCTGGTCTGGTATCAGAAACCAGATAGGAATAAACAACCAAGAGTTTCTGAAATCGATGATCCCCCATCATGCTGGAGCCATACTTATGTGTGAGAAAGCTTCTTTAACAGATCCAGAAATATTAGATCTCTGTAAAAATATAATTTCTGGTCAGCAAGCGGAAATAGATTTTATGAGAAATAAGCTAAATTCAGTAAAATGACATATCAAGAATTTGTTAAAAAGTTAATAGAGAGATTCGGAGAAGAGCAAGGAGTGATAATGGCTCTAAGGGCAGAAGTTGGATTTCTCCGTAAATTCATAGAAAAACAAAACCTCCCCAACTTCAAAGAGGAGCAGGAGGAAATGATAGATGACTTCCTCAAAAGACACTTATGAAAACTTTTATACCTCTCATCCTAATTCTTTTCGCGATAGTCGGTGGTATCTCCCTAACAAAATATAACCAATCCACTGACCCAGAGATTATCTCAACCAAAGGCATACACTGGCATCCAGAACTCAAAATCTTCGTTGACGGAGTTGAAATGGTTATACCAGAAAATATTGGTCTCATTGATGAACATAGCCCAATACATACTCATGATGATCTACCGATTATTCATCTAGAATTTAATGGTATCGTGAGAAGAGAGGATACTAAGCTAAAGAACTTCTTTATGGTATGGCAAAAAGATATAAGAGACTTTGGAGATAATGTATCAATGACGGTAAATGGGGTACCCAATCAAGAACTTGGAGAGTACGAGATGAAGCATGAGGACAAAATTGTTTTGAACTACTCAAAGTAACATTTTGGGTATAGAATTGTATCCATGATGGGATATGGATATAACGGCAGTTGGATGTTTGGGGGAAGCGGTCTATGGTCTATTACCTGTATTGTAATAACTATTGACCTTATCCTTCTTGGCATCTGGCTTTGGAAGCAAATTAAGAAGAGTTAAATCTTTTAATTTCTTCAATATGAAAAGATTTTTATTAGTATTTGTATTTCTTGTTGCCACACTAGCAGTTTATATTGGGTGGTATAAAGTAGAACCTCCACACCAATTAGGCAAACTTATGCCTGTGGAGGTTTATGTGTCTCAAAACATTTCCGAACTCTCGCCAGAGAAGGAGGTCCTGGGTGGCAAGTTCTATATCACCAACATCCAAGTGGCAGACGGCAAAGGAGTGGTGTCATACGAGGACGGACATGTGGCCTTCACAGCTGACTTCACCTACACCTCTGACGACCGCACTGGTCACACCATCACATCTTTTGTAGTAAGATAATATCTATGCAAAATTTAGAAAAATATTCACCAACCGTATTAAGAGTTGGTATTGCGTTAGTCATTATTTGGTTTGGGTTGGAACAAATGAAGGACTTTGAGGCTTGGTCTGGCATCATCCCAAGTTGGGCAACGAGCCTCACAGGACTCTCGGCTGTAACTATTGTGAAGATCAATGCTTGGTCGGAAGTTGTCTTCGGCCTAGCACATCTCTTGGGTATCTATACAAGGATAACTGGTCTCATACTTACCCTACACATGGCAACCATCACCTTCATAGTTGGCTACAACCCAACAGGAGTTAGAGACTTCGGAGTTACTATAGGAGCACTGGCAAGCTTTATGCACGGAGTGAGCCCACTAAGCTTAGACGCTTGGAGACTCCGAAGGAAGAGTACTCCGGTACAAAATTAAACTCTACTCCTCCACTCCTCGTCCTGACGGACGAGGAGTTTCTCTTTCTTCTCTGGGTTTGCCATAAGCTCCTCAACACATCTCTCCATACGCACACCTTGAGATCCTTTGACCAAAATGATATCCCCTTCCTTTATCAAGTCCTTCATAAACTTCCCTGCTTCTACAGAGTCGTCAAATTGGAAAATCTTACTCTCATGCATACCAGAGCTTAGAGCTTCTTCGGCGGTTAGTCTAGATCTTACCCCAACAGTAGCGAGGATGGAGGATGCCTTGCTAGCCAACTTGCCGGTCTCTCTATGAGCCTCAGCGGTGAATCTCCCAAGCTCAAGCATATCTCCTAATATCGCTATCCTCCTCGCGCTCCTAGATGGCAACTTTATAGACTTTAAGCTCTTTAAGGCCTCAGCCACAGCAACCGGAGATGAGTTGTACGTGTCGTCAATCAAGGTTGAACCTTTAATACCTGACAAGATACGCATACGACCAGAGGTTGGATCTTCGTTTTGGAAGACCTTGCTTGCAATCCTAATATCAAAGCCTAGATGCTTTACAAGAAGAAGAGAGGCCAAAATGTGGTAGCTGTGTTGCTCACCCAAAGTATCCTTAAGAACGATCGGTAAAGACTCAGTAGTCTCTGGAGAGACTACCTCAAACATAACTCCTCTTACCTTCTTCTCCTCATCATAAACAAGCCCATAATTGGTTGCGGACAAATCTGCTCCAGAGGAGTTCCCGAAGAGAAGCACCTTACCCCCACTTAGGTTTTTATATCGCAAGACATCCTTATCGTCTGCATTGAGCATCAATGTACCATCGGGCTTCAAGGCCTTGACCAAGTTGCCCTTTTCCTCAAAGAGTTCTTCCGGAGAGACGAAGGCCTCTACGTGGACAGGCACCTTAGAGAGTTTGGTAACGATAACAATGTCCGGTTTTAACCACTCTGTTATTTCCTTGATATCCCCCGGCCTATCGGTACCGACCTCAAGTACTAACCAGTTTGGATAATGGTGGGGTAAAAGGATAAGGATAACCCCTTCCAACAAAACCTTGAACCACCCCAATATGTTGTTGCTAGGATTCTTAGTCCCCAAAATTGTAAGAGGTATCCCAAGCTCGCTATTGAAGCTCTTGTAGCTCTTTCTAACACTCTCAAAACGAGAAAGAGTAGCGTAGACCGCATCCTTGGTTGAGGTCTTGCCCACCGTGCCTGTAATAGCAATAATCTTTGGTTGGTACTTATCAAGAACTCTCTTAGAGAGCTTGTGGAGTACTTTTATAAAAATGGGCTTCAAAACGTCCTTGATCATAGAGCGGCAGTGGCTGGAGGCGGTGCCTCTCTATCTGGAGCGATGTTGTAATAGTTAATAATAAATCTAGTTAAACTCATAAAGCTATCTGTTAGGGTCTCTGAAGCATATTGTACCTCAAGTGGGTGGAAGGTATAGAGGAAGATAAGGAAGCGCGCATCATAAGACGGGAAGTAGCCAAAGAACGAGTGTAGATACTGATCTGCATAGTATCCTCCTCCACTTGGATTAGCTACCTGAGCAGTGCCTGTCTTTGCTGCTACAGAATACTTAGGAAGTCTTACAGAACCATTCTTAAGAGCATAATCCACAACCTCGGTAAGCATTCTTGATATCTCTTCGCTTGTGCCATCCTTGAAGATCTTCTCACCAACCTTAAAGTCTGTGTCCTTCCCAACACCAATCTTGTACTCAATCCTCTTAGCTAAATGTGGAGTGACAAGATACCCCCCATTGGCCAAAGACGACAAAGCTCTTACCATCTGCATTGGGGTAAAGGCCACTCCTTGCCCGAACGAAGCCTGTGCATACTCAAGCTCTCTTGTGGAAGAGAGGTTGGCTACAAGCCCTAGCCCCTCACTAGGCAAATCTATACCAGTCCTCTCGTTTAGCCCATAGGCGTACATATAGTCTTTGAAGACATCGGTACCCATCTCCTTCACCACATGAGCCACACCTGTGTTTAAAGACTTGCTAAGTACCAACTGCATTGGCACTCTGGTGCCATGAGACTTTTTGTCAAAGTTGCAGAAGGTCTTCTTGTCTAAAGTCTCACATCCTAAGTCGTTATAGACACTCTTCCTTGTGACAGCTCCAGAGTCTAGCCCAGCTGCCATGGTTAAAGCCTTCACAATAGAACCCATCTCATATCTGTCCTCTATAAGCTTGTTAGAGAAGACATCAGCAGAGCTTGCCGACTGTGGAGTATTTGGGTCAAAGGTTGGCTCAATCGCCATAGCCAGTATCTCCCCATTTCTAGGATCAATAACAACTCCTCCCGAGAACTCCGACCCATACTTACTCTGGATACTAGAGAGTTCATCTTCAAGAGCTGCTTGGATAGATGGCTCTATGGTAGTTACTACATCCCCCTCCAAACTCTCCTTAGGACTTAAGGTCTTCTTGATATCTGAGAAAACCTCTGCAAAGAAGTTCACAAAGGCCTTATCCCCCGTCCTCTTGAGTACACCTTCATAAAAGCGTTCTAAACCGTATCGCCCAGCTACTTCCTTACCATCCTCCCCACCAAAACCAAGTAACCCAATAGCATGGGCAGCCATACTCTCTCCAGGGTAAACCCGCCAATCCTTTTTGTAGACAGACACTCCTCTTATACCTAAGGCTTGAATCTTCTCCGCTGTCTCCTTAGGGAGTCTATCGGCTAGCTCTTCATATGGATCATAATCTCTAGAAACCTTGGTGTCCCAAATACTTTTATCTATTGGGTAAATGTTGTTTAACCTTTCGTAGACAGAGTCTTTGTCTGTAGACTCTATCCGAAAGAGTTGCGGATCAATAGATAGAATGAAGCCACTCTTAACAGAAGCGGCTGGCACCAAATTCCCCTCCTTGGTAGTAAAGAAGATAGACCCTCTATCAAAAAAATTAGTCACACCTATATACTGGTGATCAGCCTTAGCGCGATAGGCATCACCGTTTAAGATCTGAACATAATAAAGTCTAGAAATAAGCAGAAGGGCAAAAGCGAGAGAAGCAAAAGTTAAAAATCTTAGTCTCCCTTGATACATATACTAATATTCTAACTTTGTTTTCTTACTTTTGTACTAATTTTTGATATTTAAAGTAAGAGTAGACTCTGTACGAGATATATAAATAGGGTTCCTCACTTCGACAAAGCCATAACCCAGTGCCTTCTCAAGGTTTACACTATTTTTCAAAGCAATCTTTCTAAACTCAAGCTCACTGACTCTCTCTGTCAAAGACTCTCCCTGTAGAGCTAACCTCTCACGAAGTACGGTGTGATGCACAGTAGCCAATACGGAGTATACATACACCCCCAAAGAAAGCATCATCACAAAGGACAATGTCCAAAACATTCTGGCTCGGTTATCTATTGAAAGTATTTTGGTTACAAAGCTCATTTCTTTTCTAAAACTCTTAGCTTGGCACTTCGTGAGCGAGGGTTGCTCTTCACCTCCTCATCACTTGGTACTACGGGTTTCTTGGTGATGAGTATTGCCTTCTCCCCCTTCGCCTTCTCTCTCATAAAGTTCTTCACTATCCTGTCCTCAAGACTGTGGAAGGAAATGACAGCGAGTCGTCCATGAGGAGTGAGAGAGTTGAAGGCCTTCTCCAAGCCATCTTCTAGGGCTTGGAGCTCTTCGTTGACTGCTATCCTAATCGCTTGGAAGGTCTTTGTGGCGGGGTGGATCTTACCTATGCGCTTGCCAACCACTTCTACAAGATCCTGCGTGGTCTTGAAGGGCTTTGTCTCCCTCCTCTCCACTATGGCTCTGGCAATCTGTCTTGAGCGCTTCTCCTCACCAAATCCTCGGAGGACAAGCTCAATGGCATGCTCATCCCAGGAGTTAAGAATTTGGCTAGCGGTTAAGCCTTCCCTAGACATCCGCATATCAAGCGGTTCGTCCCGAAGGAAGGAGAAGCCTCTACCAGAGTCATCTATCTGCTCACTTGAGATCCCAAGGTCAAGAAGAATAGCGTTTACCCCACTTACTCCAAGCTCCTTCAAAACATTGTCCATGTTTCTAAAGCTCTCGAGTCTAAGGTAGGTGCTGTGAGTGAGCTCGCGGAGTCTCTCCTCACTACGCTTCAAGGCCTCTGGGTCTCTGTCTATCCCAATGATTTCTACACCGTCCCCAAACTTCTCTGCGACGAGTAAGCTGTGTCCGGCACTGCCTAAAGTGCCGTCGAGGAAGATGTCGCCATCCTTGAGATTCAGACCTTCTATTGCTTCGTGTAAAAGTACAGGTTTATGCATATTCCGACTCGAGCTTCTTCCTATAAGCATCCCAACGTTTGTCGTTCCAGATCTCCACTTTGTCGTGGACTCCGGTGACAACCACTGAGTTCTTGAGCTCTGCGAACTCTCTCAAGAACTCGGGTATAAGGATCCTGCCTATAGAATCAATCTCAATCTCGGCTGCACCAGCGAAAGTGAATCGCTCATATTGGTGGTCGTTTTGTACGTGACCAAGCTTCTTCACCTCCTTGGAGATGTCTTGCCAAGTCTTGAATGGATAGAGAGATAAACAACGGTCCTTACCGCGAGTGATGACCACCTTCTTGCCAAGCTCTTTCCTAAACTTGGCTGGAAGTGAGAAGCGTTTCTTCTCATCTACTGTGTGTGTATACTCGCCGATGAACATTGTTTGTAACTTTACCACACTTTCCCACCTAGACACCATTCTATCCCACCACACTCCACTCACCTACCATTCTTATCCACACCTCCTTTTTGGTACGAAAAAGGCGTGAGTTCCTAAGAACTCACGCCTTGTACTACTTACCTCGGAGGACCATCTGGATCCCCACAGCACTGTTGCTGCTCTTAGCCTCGTTGTCCACCATGAAGGGCGACCACCACACCTCAAGAGGAACTTGCTTGAAAAGCCTCATGAGGAACCTTGGCCCAGTACCCATCCCAGTCTGCGAATAGATACCGAAACTAAAGCCCTGCACCGGCTTGCAAAGCAAGTCAGCAGAGTACCAGTCGCTCTCCTTGTCTTCTCCGGTCTCGTAATATCCTTCAAGAGTGCATGGAGCATCTCCGAAGAGTAGTAGAGATCCAGCAACACGAGGCAGAGTCTCCTCCGTACCAACTCTCTCAGCTCCAGCCGCAAGGCCAAGCTCAAACCAGTTGGTAAAGTCGAAGAAAACTCCAAGCACTCCAGAGACGTAGTCTCTCTCGTGATAGACAAAGCCCCAGAGTCCCCACCTCTCGCCAACAGATACCCAGCCGTTTAGCTGGTTATTGGTATAGAGGGTGTCCCTCCCAGACTCTGTCTGTGTGGAAAGTCGCTGATGTTGGAAGCTGAGCTCGTGGCTCTGAGCGACCAAGTCAGCAGGAGTCAACCAAAAGAGGATGACCAGAAGCCAGTACTTGGAACGCATCGCTTGCTCCCTGATGTTTGGTGTTAGAGTGCTTAGTTCTACCCTAATACTATCACAAATCTACCTAATAGTCAAGCTGTATTTAGTCCCTATTTTTAGGCTTAAGAGTTGGGAAGAGGATTACTTCCTTAATGTTGGTGACGTTGGTGAGGAGCATCACAAGGCGGTCTATACCGATACCGATACCACCATTAGGAGGCATGCCGTACTCCATTGCTTCAAGATACTCCATATCTGATGGTGAGATGTCTTTGTCCCCTTTCTTCCCCTTCTTATCTTCTTCTAAGTATCTCTCACGCTGGTCTATTGGGTTGTTTAATTCGGAAAAGGCGTTAACCAACTCTGCACCACACATCACAAGTTGGAAGCGATCTATAAGCTCTGGATTGTCATCCTTACGCTTAGCAAAAGGATTCGCAGAGACTGGGTAGTCTATAAGGAAGGTCGGTTGTATAAGACTCGGACGCAAGGTCTTCTTGTACTCCTCATCTGTCATATCGGGGAACTTCATCACCTTGAAGTCAGGTTCAAGGTCAACCATCTCGCCTTGATACTCAAACTGAAGCTTGCCAAAGACCCCCTTAACCACATACCTAAACAAATCTTGGATAAAATCTCTCTGCATCTTGGCATCCTCGTAAGCAGAGTTGGACTCAAGCATAGTGAACTCGGGGTTGTGTGTAGAGTCTATCCCCTCGTTTCTAAACCTCTTACCAATCTCAAAGACCTTTGGCATTCCACCTCCCAAGAGCTCCTTAAGATACAGCTCCTGAGCAATAGGAAGATAAAAGTCCATATCAAGCGCGTTGTGATGCGTGGTAAAGGGCGCTGCAGTGGCTCCGCCTGCTAGAGGTTGAAGGTTAGGAAGATCTACTTCTACATAACCGGCCTTCAGATAAAACTCTCTGATGAGAGAGACTATCTTTGATCGAGTTAGGAAGCGAGCCTTAACCTCAGGACTTGAGAGAAGGTCCAAGTATCGCTTACGAAACCTCTCCTCAATATCGGTAAGCCCTGCCCACTTCTCGGGTAAGGGTCTCAGTGACTTAGCCAACATCTTTAAGTCTTCAACGAGTAAGGTCTTCTCATTTTGCTTAGTAAGGAAGAGCTCACCCTTGATCTCAATAAAGTCTCCAATGTCAAAAAACTCATTGAACAACTCAAAACTTTCTTCCTTAGTTGGGTCCCCTTTCTTAAGCAGGGCTTGGAACTTCCCTGTACCGTCGTCTATATCAAAAAAGATTACTTTGCCTTGTCCACGAATGGCCATTATTCTTCCAACCAACTGGAGTCTCTCTCCACTGACAAAAGTTGCTGACGCATCTGCCAGAGTTTTGTCAAAATGAGAAGTAGTTGGATAAGGGTTTATCCCACGAGCGATGAGAGCTTCAAGCTTCTTTATGCGAGTGTCGCGTATTTCGTCTATAGATGCCACAAGTCTATTCTATATCAACCACCTTATAGGTCATAGTGCCAGATGGGGTTGAGAAGGAGAAGGACTCTCCCTTTTTCTTACCCATAGCAGCCACACCAAGAGGAGACTTCATAGAGATCTTGCCACTAGCAGCGTCTGACTCTTCTGACCCAACAATAGTAAAGACTTTCTTGGTCCCATCATCCTTCTTTAAGGTTATGACGGTGCCTACAGAGACGGCGTTCGTGTCGTGGCCATTGACGATAGAGGCGGACTTGAGTAAGTGCTCAAGATGTATGATGCGGTCCTCAAGAACTGCTTGGGCATTGCGAGCTTCGTGATACTCAGCGTTCTCCGAGAGGTCACCCAGACTCTTGGCATACTCTAACTGCTTAGCTATCTCTGTGCGCTTGGTGGTCTTTAGCTCCTCCAACTCCTTCTTGAACTCGTCGTACTTCGCTTGGGTTAAGTATTCCATATGGGTAAAATTATCCCGAAGATGATACCAGAAAATAGGGCCTATTTCAAGTACTCTGGGGTGTTCTCCACCATCCACTCAAGAACCTGACGCATCACATATACTCCTCCAATAGTGTTTGTCGCTGGCCCCCTCTCCATAATGATCGCAAAAGCGTATCTCGGACTCTCATAAGGGAAGAACCCTACTATCCAAGAGTTGACGTTCTCCTTCCTTGAGCCAAGCTCTGCTGTACCAGTCTTGGCTGCCACTCTCACCCCTTGAAGAGACAATCCTGAAGCGGTACCAGCTGTAACAGCTTGGCGCATGCCCTCGCGCACTATTTCGTAATACTCTTCGTTTATATCTATATCTCTGGCTACTCGTGAGGCCTCCGAGCGACTGTTGAGCAAAATAGTTGGGGTCAGAAGTTTACCACTACTTGCAATAGCAGAGATAGCTCTCGCCATAGAAAGAGGTGTCGTCTGTGTACCATATTGGCCTATAGAAGTGTGGTACGTGTTCCCCACACGCCAGTCAGGATCATCTGGGAAGTTCTCTGCCTTCCATGTCGGAGTAGCTATATAACTCTCTACCTCTCCTGGTAAGTCTATGCCAGTCATCTCAGCCATACCAAAGAGCGAAAAGTAGTCATCAAGCTTGGTAATACCCAAACCTTTTTGGTTGCCAAATCCTCCTCCAACCTCATAAAAGTAGACATCGGATGAGACAGCTATAGCCTCTCTCATATCCACAAACCCGTGCGCCTTCCAATCTCTAAAGACCGACGGGCTGTCTGGGTTATATGGATTTGGGAGAGTAAGAGCTCCAGTAGAGAAGATCTCCTTCTCCGGAGCTATCACACCCTCGTTTAAAGCCCCTATGGCCACGATGGGTTTAACAACAGACCCCGGAGTATAAAGTCCAGATATAGCTCTGTTAAGAAAAGGGGTGTATCTGTTCTTTAGGAGTCTCTCTATCTCCACACTATCCTCACCTTCTGTTACAACACTTTGGTCATACTCTGGATAGCTTGTCATAGCCAAGACCTCTCCGGTCAAGACATCCATAATGACTCCCGCTCCTCCTGTAAAGCCTCTCTCAGAAGCTGTTCTACTAATAGCCTCATACAACTTCTCAGTAAGCAAGGCATCTAGAGACAAATACATATCCTTACCTTTTTTGGGCGACTCAACCAAGGACTCTGAAGTAATGTTCCCCAAAGCGTCCATCTCTATAAGCTTGCTACCATTTGTACCAGCAAGTATCTCATCATAAGATCTCTCAACTCCAGATTGGCCATGATACAACTCGTCATAATAACGATTAGATTTGTCCTTCTGAGGATATTTCACATAACCTACAACCGTTGATAAGCCTTGTATATCTGCATACTCTCGCTTGGCGAAATCTGCCTGCCCTTCCCGAGCTGAATTGAAAGCGAGAGGTACCCCATTTCTATCGTAAATAACTCCCCTGTCAGAGAATATAATGAGTCGAGATAAACGGTTATCCTCGCTTATGTCCTTATAACTACTGCCGTTAACGATCTGCAAATCCAAGAGCTTCCAACCAAGAAAAATAAATATGAAAAGAATAAAAATCTTTGAGAAGAGGAAGGTCTTGTCGCCTATTGGCCTCTCTATTCTTCCTTCTAAGCGATCACGATCAAGCCCAGGAAGATTGGCTGAGTCTAAGAATATGTCTTCAGGGTTTATCTCCCTACTTGTATTACCAAACCTCTTCTTAAGTTTTCTTATAAATCTATACATTGAATCTCAAGTGTTCTCTAAACGGCACAACAAAATATACAAGCAAGGTAGCTATCATAGCGAAAACGAATCCGAACAAAAATCCTTCGCCAGAGCCATAAAGAGTATCTATAAGAAAACCGAAGAAGATGGCCTCAACATACAAAGGGAAAAGCACTATACCGACTAATATTACTGGCAGATAAATCCAGTATGGAGTCAGAGTAATAAGCAAAACAGCAAAAATAGAAAAAAGGGTTCTCATAATTATTTTATAACCTCAACAAAACGTATACTACTTATATTGCTCACTCCACTAGCTATGATTGTCTTCTGCGGATCGGTCGGCTCCACATGCACCTCTTCTACCACAGCCACAAGCTCCGAATATATACCAGGGAGAAATATTCTGTCCCCCACCTCAACCACCGCATCACGAGGCAGATCAGACACGAAGATCCCTCCTCCGCTACCAACCAACTTCAACAGCAAATCATCTCTCTCAAGATAAGCTTCTGTTTCCAGTCCATTACTTGTATAAAGCAAAACCTTAGACTCCCTCTCACCAAGCTCGCTTATAAGACCCAAGGCTCCTCCGTGTGGGGATGAAACCTTATCTCCCACACTTACTCCGTCTCTCCTACCAAGATCTATTACCAAGATATCATATGGCACCCTAGGAGGATGAGCCAAAACACCTGCAGAAACAAACTCTCTCTCTTCGGTCCTACCAAAGAGCGAGAGCATATCCTCTTGAGTGTCCTCAAGAACACGAATACCTCTCTCAAGGATATCTACCTCAACCAATTTACTCTTGAGTTCCGTATTCTCCCTTATCAAAGATTGCTTACTCCTAAAGGCGTCAAAAAAGTTTCCAATTCCTTGAGCAATAACATTTTCTCCCTGCCAGATTGGGGCAAAGACAGAGACTACCACTCCTCTAAAAGAGGAGAAAAATAAAACCCCAAGGAGAAAAGCACCAAAGACAATGGTTAGCCTTCTTCGCTTGATTGTGTTAGAGCTAAGCCTTCTGTGGAAGTTCGTCTTCATTTTCTAATAAGATATCAGCATACTTATCAATATTCTCAAGTATAACCCCAGCTCCTCTAGCCACCGCCGAGAGAGGATCAGAGGCAACGTGGATCCTTATCCCAAGCTCCGACTCAAGTACTTCCGGAAGCCCACGAAGGAGGGCCCCACCACCAGAGAGGAAGATACCTCTCTCTATGATGTCTGCCAGAACTTCTGGCGGAGTTGTTTCTAGCACCTCCTTTATAGACAAGACAAGAGCTTCAATTGATCCGCCCAAAGCCTCTCTCAGGTCTGTGTCTGTAATAATAACTTCGCGAGGAAGGCCGGTAACAAGATCTCTACCCTTAACCTTGGCTTCAAGTGGAGCTTCCAACTGGACCAAGGCTGTAGCAGAGAACTTCACTGCCTCGGCTGTCTTCTCTCCAATAAGAATCTTAAATTGGTTTCTAATATAAGAAATAATGTCTTGGTTGAAACGATCTCCAGCAATACGTAAGTTCTTAGACCTAACCATCCCGCCCAAAGAGATAACAGCGATGTCCGATGTGCCTCCACCAACATCTACAACCATACTACCTACTGGATCATATATTGGTAAGCGCATCCCAATAGCGGCAGCCATTGGCTCCTCTACGACATAAACCGCACCAGCTCCAGCGTTCTTAGCAGCATCCCTCACCGCCCTTATCTCAACCGACGTAATCCCAGAGGGGACCCCAACAATAACTCTCGGAGACATAATCTTCCTTGAGTTCTCTTGGGCCTTACTCAAGAGATAAGCAAGCATCTCTTCTGTAACCTCAAAGTCAGAGATCACTCCATCTACAAGAGGTCTGACTGCCTGTATGTGAGCCGGAGTACGACCAAGCATCGCCTTGGCCTCTGCTCCCACTGCTACCACCTGCCCCGTCTTCTCATTTACTGCTACGACAGATGGCTCGTTGATGACGATACCTCTACCACGAAGATACACCAGAGTGTTTGCAGTACCAAGATCCACTCCAATGTCGTGGCTTAAGACGCGTCTTATCTTCTCCTTTACTCTCTTCATAATGTTTAGTTCTTTAAGAGCCCTACCAAGGCCTTCTCATCCATCTCACTCCTCTCGCCAGTCTTTCTATCCTTAATCTCAAACTTACCTCCCTCCACACTCTTCTTGCCTACAATAATCTGAGTAGGAATACCCAAAAGATCTGCCTCAGCAAACTTCTCACCAGCACTTACCTCTCTATCATCAAGGAGCACCTCCACCCCATCTCTTACTAACTTATCATAAAGTTCCTTAGCCTTCTCATCTTGTCCAATAGAGAGTATATGGGCACGGAATGGAGCAATGGATACAGGCCAGATTATGCCCTTATCGTCCGAAAGTACTTCTGCTATCGTACCCATAACACGAGCTGGACCGATACCGTATGAACCCATAAAGACTGGCTTACTATCACCATTTTCATCCTTATAGGTTAGGTGTGGGTCAGAGAACTTGGTCCCAAGAGTAAAGATGTTGCCCACCTCTACTGCCTTGGCTTCCCTGCCTTCTCCACCAATTTCTTTGTTTACCGCTTCCTTCTTATCCTCATCAGTTATATAGATAGTGTCTTCACCAGCTTCAGTAATAGTTTGAAACTCGTGCGAAAACTTGGAGAAGCTCCCCCCAGAAGCTGTGGTTAAGTACGTCCTATCGCCTAAGCCAACTCTTTCAAAGATTTTTATATATGACTTCTTGGCTCTCTCATAAAACTCTTGATGCTCTGCTTCATCTTTAGAAAACGAGTATAAGTCCTTCATCACGAACTCTCTCGTGCGCATGATACCGCTCTTGGCCCGAGCTTCGTTCCTAAACTTTGTTTGGAATTGGTAGACAGAAAAAGGTAGGTTCTTATACGAAGAGACAAATTGCTCAAGCATGTTTGAAATGGGTTCCTCGTGGGTAAAGGCGAGACCTACCTCTCCTCCATCCTTAAGATTTGTCTTAAACCAGTTGTCTACTACGTCGTCACTCCATCTACCGCTCCTCTCCCAGAGCTCCTTCCTTTGCAAAGAGGACATGAAGATCTCTTGTCCTCCTAAAGCATTCATCTCCTCACGGATGATCCCTATGATCTTATTTAACACCCGAAGGCCTAGAGGCAAGAAGTTGTAGACCCCTGCCATCTCCTTGTTGATATACCCTGCACGTATCAATAATTCAGCATTCTTGGAAACCTCATCCTTAGGGGCCTCCTTACGAGTCTTGGTAAAAAGATGGCTCTGTAACATGGCCATATCTTACCTGAAAAGTAGGCTCAAAACTAGGCCGCCTTTTTCTTCCTTTTTTCTAATTCTGACATGAAGAAATCTATACTCTTGTCCTTCTCATCATCCTCGTCTCTATCCCACTTGTCTAAATATTCACTATCAAGTCTAAGAACTTCATCAAGTATCTCGTGAAAATCTAATGCATTCTCATTTATCCAATCTATAAAACAATTCTCTCCATCATCTGGAGAACAAACGAGACTCATGATCTGTGTCTGTATCTCATTAGAAACACGAAGCTTCTTAGCTTCCATAGATTCAGCACCACTTTCTGGACGTTCGAAATTCATGCAAATATTATACCAACTGTCCTACATCACGGATAGTGATAAGTACCATAAGCAGTATCAGTAGGACGAAGCTCACGGTATTCATCATATTGAAGGTCTTAGGCTCTATAGCCTTCCCTCTTACCCACTCTATAAGGATGATAAATATCCTACCTCCGTCTAAGGCTGGTATAGGCACCAAGTTTATTATGGCCAAGTTAACCGATATAAGAGCCGTGAAGTAGAGTAGATAGACGAAGCCCGCCTCACTCACAGTCCCCACTAACCCCACTAACCCCACCGGCCCCACTACCCCCGTAAGGTCTGCTGTACCAACGAAAGCCCCATAGATAAGTTGCCATATAGCCTCAATAGTTAGCCAAGTTATCATCCCTGTAGTAAGTAGTCCGTGCCAAATAGAGCCAAAGAAGCCCCGCTTCACAAAACCGTCCTGACTCTCTATGCCGATCATCTGGATGAGCGAGAAGAGGACCCATGCCAAAATAAAGTTAGCCATAACCCCTGCTGCAAGTACAAAAATCTTCCTACCCCGACTCTTAGCTCCAAAGCTGTCACTCGTAACCTCCTCACCTTCTTCTGGGTTCTCCCCCTTGATACGGACATAGCCACCAAAGGGCAGTGAGTTGAGGAAGAAGTCGGTCCCCCGCCATGTAAAGAGTTTCTTGATCTTTGGTGGAAAACCGAGGCCAAACTCATCTACTCGTATACCTCCACCCTTCGCAGCAAAAAGGTGCCCTGCTTCATGCACAATAACCAAAACCGACAAGATTATAAGAAAGATTATTATAGACATTATTATTCGGAGATCTCCTTCTCTTTTTTGTTAAACATATCCTCAAGACTCTTGTTGGCCTCATCTACAAGCTTCTGTAGATCTTGCTTAGTACGAAAGGCATCGTCCTTGCCCATCTTAGCGTCCTTCTCTTGTCTTTCCACATCGCTATGGATCTTCTCGCGCTCGTTCCTCACCCTTACTCTAGCCTCTTCAAGCTTTTGCTTGGCCACCTTGGTAAGCTCTGTCCTCCTCTCACCTGTAAGTTGTGGGAAGTTTACTCTTAACCCCTTGTCATCAACAGAAACAGATAACCCAAGGCTTGATTGCTGTATTGCACTCTCAATAGACTTGGTAACGGTTGCATCCCAAGGGGTAATACGTACAGACTGAGAACCCTCAAGACTAATGTTGGCTACTTGGTTTATGGGCATCTTAGAGCCGTACGCATCAACCAAAACCCCATCAAGTATAGTTGGAGCAGCCTTACCAGTACGAAGTCCTGCGTACTCCTTACGCAACCACTCTAGTGCCCCCTCTGCTCCCTGCTTAAATTGTGAGAAATTGTATGCCATGAGGCTATTGTACTTTCTATGGCAAGACTAAAGCAAGGTGTTCAAGGACAAGACGAGGCATCACTGCAGTATCTCTAGCATAAGAGCGCATCTTTAAAACCTTCTTAAGCACCCCAAGATCCATGCCCGAATCTCGAAGAGTAACAATTAGTGAGTCTAGAAACTCTGCTAGTGCTCCCGCCCCTCTCTTCTCCTTCTCATCTGCAAACTTCTTGGCGAAGTCTATCCTCTGCTTTAAGGTTTTCTTCAAGAACTTCTTGACCTCACTCTCTTCCTTTACACCACCCGAGACAACCTCTATATAAAGTCGCGAGACTACCGTCGGGAGGAAAACTCCAGTCTCTCTGGCAGACAAGACAAAATGAGTATTAGGCACAGGATCTTCCAAAGTCTTAAGAAGAGCGTTTTGCGCTTCACGAGTAAACTTCTCTGCTTTGATAACAAAGAACTTCTTCTCCCCAAAAGCCTTCTCAACAGATCTCTCACTCAGGCTCCTAGCATCATCCACAGAGAAGACGTCTGTCTCTATAAGAAAGACGTCTGGGTTCCCCACTATTTTTGTCCCTAATTCAGCAAACAAACTCTCAATACGAGAGTTTGTTTGCTCCTTCTCGCCGATGTATAGAACGGCGTGATGCATAAGACTAGTTTAGAGGCTTCTCTACTCCAAGAAGCTCAACCTCAAAGATAAGGACTGAGTTGGCTGGTATCGGACCAACGGCTCTGTCTCCATAACCAAAGTCTGGAGCAATAATAAGTCGTCTTGTGCCTCCAACTCTCATACCAGCTACACCCTCGTCCCAACCACGGATAACCTCTCTCCCCCCAAGGTTGAAGGTGAAGGGGGCTCCTCTGTCGCGTGAGCTGTCAAAAACTTTGCCATCAACCAAAGTACCTACATAATGAACCGTAACCACATCGCCAGAAGAAGCTACCTCTCCAGTACCAACTACTAACTCTTCCTTCTCTACTCCTGTAGTAATGTTTGTGTTCATGTTGTTTTCGTTTGATGTTGGGTTAAAGAGATTGGTAAAGGCATGCCCATAAAAAAGGACTACCAAGACCAAAAGCGCTGCAGAAACCCCTATAACCTTGTTTAATGTTTTGTTCATAATATTACTTTTATGTATATGATATTATAGCCCTTATGCCAAAAGAACAAAACACCCCACACAACCACACCAAAGAAGACATAGAGAAGGTTGCCAAAATAAGGACAGAGAGGATAGCAAACGAGTTTGCAGAAGGCTTTAAGTTCTTAGAAGATTACCAAAAAACTGTAACCTTCTTTGGCTCTTCCTTAATGAGAGAGGACAACCTCTATTGTCGATCTGCTAGAGAACTCGCTGGAAGAATCGTGAAGGAGCTAAATTATGCAGTACTTACTGGAGGAGGACCGGGCATAATGGAGGCCGCCAATAGAGGTGCTTACGAAAACGGAGGCGCCTCTCTAGCCCTAACTATCCGCCTCCCTCACCCACAGATAGTAAACGACTACATAACCAAACAAGTTGACCCCAACTACTTCTTCGTCAGAAAGATGATGCTCTCCTTCCAAGCAGCGGCCTTCATCTTCTACCCTGGTGGGTATGGCACCTTAGACGAATTCTTTGAAATCCTAACTCTTGTACAAACACAGAAGCTCACCGGTACCCCTATTATATGCGTTGGAGCAGATTACTGGAACGCCCTTAAGAAGTTTATTGAGGAAGAGCTTCTTTCTCGAGAGACTATTATCCCAAGCAATTTGGACCTGTTCACAATTACAGACAACCACGACGAGATAATGAACCTCATCAAGAAGGCTCCTGTAAGAGACAACCTAGATATAGTTCTGGAAAAATAATTACTTAAGCAAAACCGGCACTACAAACGACTCATCTCTAATTGGGTCTCCAGATGGATTGTCCTTCATAAAGACGACCTCCGCCTCACCCTTGTAGTCAGTCTCGTAAGAAAGGCTACCAACAAAATCTACAAACTCCTCTGTCATCCACTCACCTTGGGCTGTGACGTAACTCTGGGCTAACAGATTGCCATCTTTATCAAGGAGTTTAACAGGGGCTGAAGCCTCAAAGTACCAAGGACCACGGGCCTTACCCCTAAGCTCTATGGGAGAGGATACTTCTGCGTTCTTCTTCGGAAGATCTACCGAAATTTTGGAATCGTCTAAAGACTTAAAGACAAATACAGAGATAGCGACTATTACAAATAGATAAAACAGTTTTTTCATACTTTTGATATAATAGCTCAACTATGAAGAAAGGCATAATTCTACTGGTGGTGCTAATTGGGCTGGGTGGACTTATCTACAACAAAAATCTAGAAACCAATAACCTGAAGCTTAACGCTTGGGCAGTCTTTGAAACCTATCTAGATGTTGTTAAGAACCACGACCTAGATGGTCTTAAGATTTTGTCATACCAATTATCCGAAGACTGCTTGGATGAAGGTAAGTTTGATAAATGTAAGGAGAGGATGAACAATGCCTACTTCTTTGGTCAGTCACTTAAGCTTGAAGACATAACCGAGGTGTCTTATGACAAGAAGCAGATCATTCTTGCCACCGACTACACCAAAACTATAGAAGCCACCTCAACTGGTATGATCCGTGGACTTGTCTACTTTGTGAGAGATGAAGAGGAGATCAAGTTCCTCTCCTTGGAGCCTTTTGATGGAGTGGTAACGCTAAGAAGCACAGAGTCTACCTCAACCGTAGAAGCTAGACTAGAAGAGCTAACCAAAGACTCTGATGGTGACTATTTACCAGACAATGAGGAGACTTGTAGCGATTTGAATGTCTTAGCTTCTTGCACAAAGACAAACCCCAAGAAGAGAGACACCAACGGTGATGGCTTCTGGGATTCTACGGAAGCTCTATTCTATAAAGGCTCTACTCAATAAAGGTCAGGGCCTTACCCTTCTTCTCTGCTCTACCAGTACGCCCTATGCGATGGACATAGTCCTCATAAGTAGCTGGCAGGTCAAAGTTGATGACGTGTGATACATCAGCGATATCTAACCCTCTAGCAGCTACATCGGTAGCAATGAGAGCTTGAATCCTGTTATCCTTAAACTCCTTTAGAGCTCTCTGTCTTGCAGACTGTTGCTTATCACCATGTATAGCATCGGCCTTAATACCTGAACTTATAAGAAACTTAGAGAGTCTGTCTGCCCCACCCTTAGTACGAGTAAAGACAATAACCTTACCGAAGCCTTCTTGTCTCAAGAGATCCAAAAGAACTTCTGGCTTCGTCTTGCCCTTGATGCGGATAACGTCTTGGTCAATATTTTGAGAGGTGTCGCGAGTCTTTACGGAGATACGTGCAGGAGTCTTGAGAAACTCGTGTATCAAACCTTCAATCTCTCTTGAGAGAGTCGCAGAGAAGAAGATAGTCTGTCTATCCTTAGGCATCTTGCCCAACATAAAGCGCATATCGTTTATAAAGCCCATATCAAGCATCCTATCGGCCTCATCTAGCACAACTGTTTTAAAGCGAGAGAGATCTAAACGTCTAGCATCTATATGGTCCTTAAGCCTCCCTGGAGTACCAATGACAAAGTGATGCTCATGACGAAGCTCGGTTATCTGCTTGCCTATACCTGCCCCGCCAATACATATCACAGAGTAGAGCCCTGATCCTTTAGCAAAAACTCTAAGCTCCTCGTCTATCTGATGAGCCAACTCTCTTGTAGGCACGACGACTAGGACCTTCTCTCTAGGGTTCTTGAGAAGTTTGTCTATAAGAGGTATAAGGAAGGCTGCTGTCTTGCCTGTACCAGTGTTGGCAATCCCTACAACATCCTCACCACGAAGTATATGAGGTATAGCTCTATCTTGGATAGGAGTCGGTAACAGGTAATTCTTAGAAGCAATGTTTGACTTCAAAAGTTCTCCAACAGGAAAGTCAGAGAACTTGTGCTCTGGTACAAACTCCACTACCTCCTCTGTGATAACAGCTTTGTTAACAAACTTAGAGACATCTGAGAAGAGTTTCTGTGGGCGCTTATTTGACCTAAATGTGTGTGGCAGACGACGTGGTCCGCGGTTTCTTGAATACATAACAATAAACCTTGGCTCTTAGGTTTATTGCTTTGTGGGAGCGGGCGTTAGAGAGTTCTCAAACGAAACCTGTGAGTGTTAGTTACCTATTAAGTATAGACCACTCGAACTATCTTGTCAAGAGTCTGGCCAACCAGCCAAATAGGCTAAAGTTACCTTCGTTATCCTCTATGAACTTCTGTAGTCTCTCTCTTTCAGTCTCAAGAGTCACTATCTCAGCTCTTATCGTCTCCTGCTCAAAGGGGATGAGCTTCTCAACCTCTCTACCGAGTGAGGCTATCCTTGCATCCATCTTTACAAGCTCACTTCTTATCATTCCAAGGTTTTTGTAATCAGTACCAATCAAGAAAGTCTTGAACTCATTCCTCTCCTCTACCCTCTCCACAGCTCGAGCTATGTCTTCGGAAGAGCTGGCTTGCTCACGAGCTATCTTCCTTATCTCCTCACCGATACCACCGTTCCTGTCAGCGATGTATAAAAGTCTCTCTACAGCTTCGGCAACCTCACTTCTATGCTCTGTGCCTCTGCCTCTGGTCTCAGTTTCTACCTCAACTTCAAGCTCAGGCTCGTCCGCTTCTTCTTCCTGCTCTGTCCTTACTTCTTGTCTTACTTCTTGGAAGACCTCACGTCCACGAAGCTCACCTCCTTGAGCAAAAACGTCAGAAGCAATAAAGAACAAGGCCAAAGATAGAGACAAGACCCAAATAGAATTATGCTTTTTCATGATTAAGAAATTTGTTAACGCCTAACTCTTCAATTATACCACTACCTTAAACCTGTATCACAAAAGACTATGACCTCTGTGTACTCGTTTATCTCAACGGGGATAAGGCCATTCTGCCCACACTCTGTCTTGCCATTAACCTTTTGGGCCGAGTTGATCATATACTCTCCAGGAGACGCTGTTATGCTAAAGCTCCCATCTGACTTAGAAGAGAAGCGTTTTATCACCGCAAGACTTTTGAAGTCTATAAGTAGGAGCTCTGTCTGATACAACTTATCTGCACAGGCGGGATCGTCTCTCTCTGTCTTTCCTTCACAAGTTGGACCGAGCCTCACTACCCCCTTAATACCACCAGTAGCAAATTTGAGTGTCTTAAGAATTTTGGCCAAGTCTTTCCTTATGACATCCTCTTTCGTTATATAAGTTACAGAAATATGGATAATGGAGTTGTTGTAAGAGTAAACATAGTTATCGGAAACATAAAGTCCATCAGCTGTGTAGAAAATTCCATCCATATCTCCGAGCTCCACACCCTTATACCCATCCATCCTTAGGTCATAGTTTGAGACTGGATTAGACTTAGCCCAAGTTTGAGGGGTGGCCGTCTGCCCTTTGTAAAAAACAAGGTTAATAGCTGTAGGACCTTCAGAATTCTCTACAACAGCAGTGTCTTCTATTAGAGTTAGCACCTTCTGCCCACTCCCCTCGTCTCTCTCTGTAAGAGTGTATTTGTCAGGATAGCTAAAGCTTATGCCTAGCTCGCTAGAGTCATACTTCTTCATTGGACCAGCAGAGCTAAGTACCCAAATGAGAGCAATGGTACCGACAACTCCTAATATTGTTATAAATTTGTTCATTCTATTAACTTTCTTAACTCTGGTCTTACTCTATCGGCTATAAGCTTATAGCCGGAGTCGTTGGGATGTATCGTATCATACATAAGATCTGGCTGACCAAAGACTCCATCTAAAACATCTGGTACGTACGCAGTGCCAAACTCTTCTGCCAAACGCTTGAACTCCCTGTCATGCCTGTTGCTCAGTACCCCACTCCTCACACCAAGTAGTAGCACTACTGCTCCACGTCTCTGCACTTCTTGGATAATTTGCGAGAGATTGGAGAAGGTCTCTGTCTCCGGCACCTTCCTTAGGAAGTCGTTACCGCCGAGAAGGACTATAACCACCTTCGGATCATAAGCATCAAGCTCTTCTATACGGGCCAAGGCATCTCTTGTGGTGTTGCCACTCACTCCTAGGTTTATAACTCTCTCACCCAAGAGATCTACAAAACCACCACTGTTTGAGCCTACTCCAGCCACTAGACTATCACCAAAGGCGATAATATCTCTACCTTGTGATGGGTAGTTAGTTATCTCCCTTTCGCCCCAAGCTAAAAGTAGCAACCCTAAGACAAGGGCTGTGACTACTATAACTAGAAGTGTTTTTTTATGAGAGGTGCTTACCAACAAGTTTAGTCATGTCAAACATAGAGACAGTCTTCTTGCCTCCGAAGACTACCTTTAGCTTATCATCTGCATTGATGTTCCTTCTGTTCTTTTGGTCTTGGAGCTTATTCTTCTTTATATAAGCCCAGAGCTTCTTTGTTACCTCTGTTCTTGGCATAGGACCCTTACCTATAACAAGTCCGAGATCTGCACTTATCTTCATCGGCTTCATGAAGGCTGGATTCGCCTTTCTAACTTTCTTTTTTGTCTTAGTAACTTTTTTTGCAACTTTCTTCACGGCTTTCTTCATCACCTTCTTTGCTGTCTTTTTTGCTTTCTTTGCCATCTTAATTATTTAACTTCTATGGCCTTTAGTATAACAGAAGAAAAGTTACTTCCAGTTGTTCTTCTTCAAAGCATCTCTTGCGGCCTCTTGCTCGGCGTCTTGCTTGCTCTTACCCTCACCTACTCCCATCTTCTCATCTCCAACGAAGACTCCAACGGTAAAGTATTTGTCGTGGTCTGGCCCAGATTCGCTAAGAGTTTTGTACATTGGAGTCTGGCTCAAAACTTCTTGAGCCTTAGACTGGAAGAGACTCTTCGCATCTATCCAAGAACCACTCTCTACTATGTCATCTGCTAACGGAGTAATGTTCTTCAAGATAAACTTCTCTGCTTCGGCAAAGCCTTGGTCCAAATGTATGGCTCCGATGATAGCCTCAAGAGTATTGGCCAAGATGTACTGTCTAGCACGTCCCACGTCTTTGGACTCCCCTTTTGATAAAAGCAGGTAATCATTGACCCCAAGCTTTTGTGCCACGGAGCTACAGGTATCAGCATTGACCAAGGCTGATCGGACGGCAGTAAGCTCACCCTCGTCCATGTTGGGGAACTTTTTGAAAAGGAAGTTTGTAGTTACAAGCTGAAGCACAGCATCACCCAAGTACTCCAAGCGCTCGTTATGAGACATACCGGAGGACCTGTTCTCGTTTATATATGACCTATGGGTGAAGGCCTGCTTAAAGAGGTTCTTGTTCTTAAAGTTTAGGCCTAGAGCCTCTTCAAATTTATTGAAATCCATATCTTAGAGTTAACCAGTTTGAGCCAACTTTTGCAAAGCCTTAGTAACGATGGGTAAGATGTCGTCGTAGAAGTTGAGGTCAAGGATGTCAGCTAGTCTAAACCACCTCACATCGTCCAAGCCCCCCTTCTCCTCCTTCTTCTCAAGAGTTAACTCTTGGTAAGGCGCCTCAGCGAGAAAGTAAGTAACCTGCTTCTTGATCTTGCCCTTCTCTGGATGGAAGGTGGTGTAGGCGTTCTCTCCCAACTTCTCCTTTATTTGTATAGGCACACCAAGCTCCTCCTCTGCTTCGCGAACAAGGCACTCCTCCTCCGTCTCCTTACCCTCAAGTTTGCCCTTAGTTAGGGTCCAGTGGCCGAAGATGTCATGGACCAGAGCAAGATACGTCTCTCCATTATCGTGTGCATAAACCACCGCGCCAGCCAACCTCTCTAAAGGAAGCTCGGAGTCAGGGACGTTGCCGTACTTCTTCTTCGGCTTTGGTTGGTCGTCCTTACCCGGCTCACCCATTTCTCGGTACACAGCTCCAAGAACCCCGTTTACAAATCTCCCGCTAGTCTCACCACCGAAGGACTTTGCTAGCTCTATAGCTTCGTTAATAGCAACCTTAGGAGGCACCTCCTTCCTGTCAGCAAAGAGGAGCTCGGCTAGCCCCATACGCAAAATGTTTCTGTCTACTATAGATATCTTCTCTATCGGCCAGTCTGGGGCCGCCTTCTCTATGATATTGTCTAGGTCTGTCTTCTTGTCTACTACGTTTTTGAGCAAATGCTCCATGAAGGGCTTATCTTTCGTCTCTGGAGCAAACTCCTTAGCAGTTCTATGAAAAATTTCTAAAACATCTATATCGCTCTTCGCCTTGCCAGAAGACAAGTCGAAGTCCCATTCGAAAAGCGTCTGCAATACAACGGAGCGCGAAAGATGTCTGTGTGACATAGGTTAAAGAACTGTTGATCTAGACCTTACGGCCTCGATACTCACCCGTCTTAGGGTGTGCGCGGTGACGCAAACGTGTCGCACCGCTTTTGTCCACGGTCAAAGCTGGCTTCTCTAGTGCATGATGAGAGCGCCTGTTTGCTGTATGCGCCCTTGTGTGTCTCATTCGTACAACCATGTAGCCATATTACCAGCTTTTTAAGAAAAAGAAAGCCCCGCTACCCTAAGGGGAGCAGAGCTCTCTTAAGGTAGCGGGGCACGTTATTCCGGCACGTTCTCATGCAGAAGCTTGCCAGCCTCAAGCAGAGGAGCTTGATGTGTTGGATAGAGACGATGGCAAGCAGTCTCGAAGTCAACCCAATACGGAGGTGACATCCAGTCCCCATCAATCGTCTTCTCAACCAGACGAAGTTCCCCCAGAAGCACGAAGGATGGGATGAGGAAGAAGTTCTTGGTGTGCCCAGGGATTTCCTTGATCCAGATCACTTCCGGAACGTACTCCTCAGGCAACCTGAGGTCTGTCTCCTCAGTGAGTTCACGACGTAGAGTGCCAAGCATGTCTCGATCCTCCTCCGCGTGACCTTCTTCCGTACCACCGATGAACTTCGTCTGCATCGGCTTGTGTGTGTACTTCGGATGCAGAGACTTCGTGTCGATGACAAGAAGTTCAACCATCCCATCGAACTCGTTCTCGCGATATATGATCGCGCCTGCATAACGCTCAGCCACAAGGCCTCCTCGATTAAAAATGTGCGAGCAGGCAAAATGCCTTCTCTACCCTTAATTATACTATACTTTACTCCCCTTTGTCAAGTTCTTAAGAAAGCTTCTTCGGTGTGAGCCTACTAAGCCGTATTTCTTGATAGCCTCTCTATGCACCAAGGTCCCGTACCCCTTATGTACCTCAAACTTGTACTCTGGGTGCTTCTCCCCAAGCTTCTTCATATACTTGTCTCGCATAACCTTCGCACATATGGAGGCGAGTGAGATTATAGGTATCTTCTCATCTCCCTTAACCACAGTGAGTTGGTGCTTGAACTCCTCTCCCGCCTTGATCCCACCGTCTAGAAATATCTGCGAGTCAGTCGTTGAGACCTCAAGTCTCTCAAGCACACGCTTAATGCCGAGTCTTATAGCATAAGCAATCCCGTGCCTGTCTATCACCCTCTCCGACACAAGAGCCACGTGATAGTTGAGCTCGCCTCTCTTCTTCCCCTCCTTAGCTAAGGCAAACCACAAGTCTCTCTCTGACTCACTTAACTTCTTGGAGTCTTGTATCCCCCTCCAAAACTTCTTCTCAAAGCCTTCCTCCACTCTTACCCCACCGATAGCCACAGGCCCTGCTAGTGGTCCTCTCCCCGCCTCGTCTATGCCTACAATATGAGTCATTAGTTAGTCGTGTACCACTATATTATACTTATAGAAATGAGTAAGTTTACCCACCTACATACCCACTCCCATTACTCTCTCCTTGAGGCCCTACCCAAGATCCCCGACTTAGTAGCCAGAGCCAAGAAGCACGGTATGGAAGCCCTTGCACTCACCGACTCAGGCAACTTATACGGTGCTATAGAGTTCTACAAAGAGTGTAAGGACGCTGATATCAAGCCCATCATCGGCGTGGATGCATACATTGCTCCAAGGACACGCCACGACAAGGAGGCGCGAGTAGATGCCTCTCGTACTCGCTTGGTCCTCTTAGTAGAGAACATGCAGGGTTATAAAAATCTTTTGAAGTTGGTGTCCCTCTCCTACCTTGAGGGCTTCTACTACAAGCCAAGGATGGATAAAGAAATACTAGGAAAGTACAAGGAAGGTCTCATCGCTATTCTCCCTTCCTTCAACAACACCGACCTTGAGGAGCAAGCTCTCTGGTACAAGCAAACCTTCAAGGACAAGTTCTTCCTTGAGATCACTCACCACGAGGAGATAGCCAACCATGAGGACAAGCAGAGAGAGCGTATAGCCCTAGCCAAGAAGATCGGAGTGCCAATAGTTGCAGGACACGACGTCTACTACCTCTCACCCGACGACAGACCGGCTCGTGAGACAGTACTCTCTATACAATCGCACCTAGGCATCGGTCGAGGGAGAGGCTTTAACGACGAGGAGGACGACTTCTCCTTCATCTCGCCTCAAGATGCAGAGAAGAAGTTCAAGAATACTCCCGAAGCAATAGAAAATGTGGAGAAGATTGTGGAGATGTGTAACCTAGAGCTCAAACTTGGTGAGTGGGTCTTCCCCAACCTTGAGATCCCTAGTGGCAAAACTGCTGAAGAGGCTCTGCGTGAGATTGTGGAAGCAGGCCTTCTAAGAAGAAAATTGGAGAAGACAAAGGAGGTGGAAGACAGGATAGAGTATGAGCTCAAAGTCATAAACGATAAGGGTTACCCCAAGTACTTCCTTGTAGTGTCGGACCTCCTACGCTTCGCCCACGAGAACGGAATACTAACAAACATCAGAGGTTCTGTGGCGGGCTCACTCGTCACCTACCTTGCTGGGATTACTAACGTGAACCCTCTAGAGTACAAGCTCCCCTTTGAGCGCTTCCTTAACCCAGACCGCCCCTCCGCACCAGATATAGATATGGACTTCGCCGACAACAGGAGAGACGAGGTTATTGAGTATGCTAGACAGAAGTATGGCCGAGACCACGTCGCACAAATAGGTACCTTCGGTACCATGATGGCTCGTGGCGCAGTGAGAGACGTCACTCGCGCGATGGGCTTACCCGTCTCACTCGGCGATAAGATAGCGAAGCTCATACCAATGGGAGCGCAAGGCTTCCCGATGACTATCAAGCGCGCTAAGAAGGAGAGTCCCGACTTCAAAAAACTTTATGATTCCGATCCCGAAGTCAAAAGAGTTGTAGACATGGCCGAGAAGATAGAGGGCAACGCCCGCCACATCTCGGTCCACGCTGCAGGGGTCGTCATCTCCCCCACTCCTCTCACCGACTACACAGCACTCCAGTACGACACCAAGGGAGAGCAGAAGGTCATCACTCAGTATGATATGTACTCTATAGAGGAAGCAGGTCTACTCAAATTTGACTTCCTCGGGATAAGGAACCTCTCTATCATCGCCGATGCTATAGCTCGTATAAAAAAGATTGAGGGAGTAGATATAGATGTGGAAGAGATACCAATAGATGATAAGTTGACCTTTGAGATGCTTGCTCGTGGAGAGACGGAGGGCACCTTCCAGATGAACGGTCAGGGTATGACGAAGGCCTTAATGGAGTTGAAGCCCACTGTCATCCACGACATCAACGTCATGGTGGCTCTCTACCGCCCAGGGCCGATGGATAACATCCAAGAGTACATCCTAAGGAAACATGGCAAGCGACCTGTCACCTTCCTTCATCCAAAGATGAAGGACTTCTTAGACACCACTTACGGTGTGCTCGTCTACCAAGACGACCTCCTCATGACCGCTATAGAAGTAGCTGGTTACTCGTGGGGCGAGGTGGACAAGTTCCGTAAAGCCGTGGGCAAGAAGATCCCCGAGGAAATGAAGAAGCAACACGTAATGTTTGTGGAAGGATGTCAGAAGCATGGAGGTATGAGCAAGGATAAGGCTGAGGCACTCTGGGAGCTCTTCGTCCCCTTCCAAGGATACGGATTCAACAAGGCGCATGCCGCAAGCTACGGACATGTGGCCTACATCACCGCATACCTCAAGGCCAACTATCCTGCTATATATATGTCAGCAGTACTTACAGCAGAAAGTGGAGATGTAGAGACTATCGGAGTAATGGTTAGGGAGTGCAAGAGGATGGGTATAGATGTACTTCCTCCATCGGTTAACGAAAGCTTCTCACAATTTACTGTACCCCCAAGAGGAAACAAGAGTGAGAAGTATAAGATCCGCTTCGGACTTGTAACTATCAAGAACTTCGGCCAAGGTGTCGCTACATCCATCATTGAGGAGAGGAAGAAGAATGGACCCTTCAAGTCTTTGCTAGATTTCCTAGAGAGAGTAAAGGATAAAAATTTGAACAAAAAGTCTCTAGAGTCTCTCATCAAGGCCGGTGCCTTAGACGAGTTTGAAGACCGAGGCAAGATGCTTGCTAACCTAGACAAACTCCTCGCTTATCACAAGGAGGCAAGCTCTAAGGCGGAGCACCAAGACTCACTCTTCGGCATCTTTGAGGACAAGAGTGCCTTACCAACACTAAAGCTCGATGAGTCAGAACCTATAAAGGAGAAGGAGAAGCTCTTCTGGGAGAAGGAGCTCCTCGGCCTCTACATCTCAGGTCACCCACTTATGGAGCACCAAGAGAAGCTCTCAAAGGCCAAGGTAACGAGTGCCAACTTCAAAGACACGCCGGAGGGAGCAGAGATCATCCTTGCAGGCATCGTTGGCGAGGTTAGAAACAACATGACCAAGAGTGGAGAGATGATGGCCTTCGTGAAGCTTGAGGACTTAAACGGGAGCGTGGATATGGTCGTCTTCCCCCGAGTCTATGAGGAGTACAAAGAGTTCCTCCAAGGAGACCAGTGTATAGCGGTGAAGGGCAGAGTGAACAAGAGGAACGGCGAGCTCAGCTTCGTTGTGGAGAAGATAAAGTCATTATAGGATATACAAATGTCAGACCAAAACACACAAGACCGAGATCACAAGAAGTTGGGTAAGGAGCTAGAGCTCTTCACCTTCTCCGACGCTATAGGCAAAGGTCTTCCCCTTTGGCTTCCTAAAGGGGCCACTGTTCGTCGTGAGCTTGAGCGCTTCATAGTAGATGAGGAGATAAAGCGAGGGTACCTACACGTTCGAACCCCAGATATCGCCAAACTTGACCTGTACAAGAAGTCTGGGCACTACCCAATGTATAAAGACAAAATGTATGCGCCAATTGTCATAGATGATGAAGAGTTTATGCTCCGACCAATGACCTGCCCTCACCACTTCGAGCTTTATCTCTCAAAGCCAAGAAGCTACCGAGACCTACCTATGCGTATAGCTGAGCTTGCTCAGCTCTACCGCTATGAGCAATCAGGAGAGCTTATGGGGCTATTAAGAGTGAGAGCTTTCTGTCTCTCTGACGCTCATATTATTTGTAAGGATGAGGAGCAAGCGGTGGAAGAAATCAGTAAAGCTTTGGACCTAATTGAATACGTAAACAGCGTTTTTAGTCTGGAAATGGGTAAAGATTACTGGTACGTACTTTCAATGGGCGACCGAGGTAATACTGAGAAGTATTACAAAGATGATGCAGGTTGGGAGAAGGCGGAAGATCTATTACGCAATGCAATGAAGAAGCGTGGAGTGAAGTTTGAAGAAGTTAAGGATGATGCCGCCTTTTACGGACCTAAGATTGATGTGAATATGAAGAACGCAAACGGAAAGGAGGATACAGCATTTACTGTTCAGTATGATCTCTCTTCCCCTCACAGGTTTGATCTCAAATATACTGGAGAAGATGGTAAGGACCACTCAGCCTTTGTGGTACATCGCTCATCTATTGGTGCTGTAGAGCGTATCATGGCATTCCTTATTGAGAAGTATGCTGGGGCCTTCCCTCTCTGGCTCTCACCTGTGCAAGTTAAGGTCTTGCCTATCGGTGAAGCGCATTTTGAGTACGCTAAGAAAGTCTTTGCAGAACTTAAGGAAGCTGGTATCCGCGCAGAACTCGATGAGTCCAATGAGAGCTTGGGCAAGAAGATAAGGAACGCCAAGACGGAAAAGGTCTTCTACACCCTAGTCATAGGCGACAAGGAGGTCGCAGACAACCAAGTGACTGTGGAAGGTCGCGAGGAAAAACTCGGCACAATGTCAGTCGACGAATTTATATCAAAAGTTAAGGAGGAAGTTAAACGTCGAGTGTAGCTTTCTTGGCGTTGGATTGGATGAAGGACTTCCTAGATGGAACGTCGGTGCCCATGAGGATATCAAAGACCTTGTCGGCCTCTCGAGCATCCTCTACATTGACCTGCTTTAATATCCTCGCTTTAGGATCCATAGTAGTCTCCCAGAGCTCTTCGGCGTTCATCTCTCCGAGACCTTTGTAGCGTTGTAGAGATATCTTTGCTGTCTTCTTGCTCTTCACATCTTGCTCATCATCACCTGACTCTTCTTCCTTTATCTCCGCGTTCTCCTCTATCACGTCTTCTACATTGATGTCCTTGCCGACAATCTTGTTCTTCTCCTCGTCTGTATATGCATAGTGGACCTCCTTACCCTTCTTTATCTTATAGAGTGGTGGTTGAGCAATGTAGACGAAGCCTCCATCTATCACAGGTCTGAAGTGTCTGTAGAGCAAAGTAAGAAGGAGTGTGCGGATGTGTGCACCATCAACGTCGGCATCTGTGGCAAGGATTATTTTGTGGTAGCGAAGCTTCTCTATATCAAAGGTATCTCCTATTGCAGTACCCAAGGCAACCACAAGGTTCTTGATCTGCTCACTCGCGAGCATCCTGTCTAAGCGAGCTCTCTCAATGTTCAGGATCTTACCTCTTAGTGGGAGTATTGCTTGAGTCCTCCTGTCGCGACCCATCTTGGCCGTACCACCGGCAGAGTCTCCCTCTACGATAAATATCTCACTCTCCTCAGCAGACTTACTCTGGCAGTCAGCAAGCTTACCTGGGAGAGTCATACCCTCTAGAGCTCCCTTACGAAGTACCGAGTCCTTGGCGGCCTTGGCAGCCTTACGGGCCTTAAGAGCAAGGACAACCTTATTTATAATGGCCTTGGCGTCATCGGGGTTCTCCTCCAAGAAGGCGGAGAAGGCCTCACCAAAGACAGTAGTTACAGAAGCCTGTGCCTCCACGGACCCAAGCTTACCCTTAGTCTGACCCTCAAACTGTATCTCGCGAAGCTTGACCGAGATAACTGCAGTGAGCCCCTCAAGCACATCCTCTCCAGTGAAGTTGTCTTCACTCTCTTTGACCAAGTTGTTCTTCTTCGCATAAGTGTTGAGTGTCCTTGTGAGAGCGGTCTTAAATCCTGTGACATGCGTACCTCCCTCGGCGTTATAGATATTGTTGGCAAACGGGAGGATACGCGAGGAGATGTCGTCTACGTACTGGAGAGCTATCTCCACCGTCTCATAGTCGTTGCCGTTGGGTGCTTTGTCTACGTAGAAGATATTCTTGTGTACTGGCTTCTGGATCTCGTTCTCAAACTTCACTAGTGACATAAGTCCTCCCTCAAAGTAGAAGGCCATAGATGGCACGTCGAGCCCAAGATCACGGATGTAGAAGGCGTCCTCTGACTCCACCATTGCCTCCTCTCGAGCGTCTATAACAGTAATACGCAAGCCCTTCACAAGGTAGGCCTGCTGGCGAAGGTGGTTCACCACTCTTTTGAAGTCAAAGTTGGTATCTGGGAAGATGGTTGGGTCAGGACGGAAGGTGATGATCGTTCCATTATTTTTGGTAGAGCCTACCTTCTTCACCGCGGCCTTACGCTTACCAGCGTTGTACTCCTGCATGTAGACACTACCGTCCTTGTGTACCTGTGCAATGGTGTGAGTTGAGAGAGCGTTCACCACCGAGGCACCCACACCGTGGAGTCCTCCGGAGACCTTGTAACCGTCACCGCCGAACTTTCCTCCTGCGTGGAGAGTGGTCATGATGGTCTCAAGTGCTGAGACCTTCGTCTGCTTGTGTACATCAATAGGGATACCTCGACCGTTGTCTACCACTCTTATGTAATTACCAGGAAGAAGTGAGACCTCAATATCGTTGGCAAAGCCTCCCATCGCCTCGTCACGAGAGTTATCAAAGATCTCCCAAATGAGGTGGTGTAAACCGTCAGGGCCGGTTGTACCGATGTACATACCTGGTCTCTTTCTGACCGGATCGAGCCCCTCAAGAACGGTAATAGATTCGGCAGTGTAGTGATGCCCACTACCTTTTGTTTTAGGGTTATTTTTAGCCTTTTTTTCTGCCATTGGTATACCTAATTATAGCAGATTTTATCCTATAAAGATAGCGTATTTACGCCAGTATTTGAGGAATTCCTCTCCTGATATCTCTACCCCTTCTTTTGGACTAATGTTGCTTGGATCGTGTATAAGGAAACCATTATCACTATGCCCCACAACCACAACCATATGTGAGTCAGAGACAGAACCAAATCCAGGTAAGAAAGATACAATTACTGGGACATTATTATCTAGAGACTTTTTTATTCTCTTTAAGCCCTCATCTCTTAAAGCATCACTCCAAATACTTGGAGTAGTCTCCCCTGTTTCAATATTTATAGTATCACTCCTAAATTCTTCCTTATATGCTGGCACACCATGGTTATGAGCGAGCCACACAAGAGCATCGTGCTTCCAACCATTTTGAGGATTATACAAGCCACCACTCATCGCTAAGGCCTCTGTAAGCAGATCTGAGGCACTAGGCATGTCTACAGAATTATTTTTTCCATAAAAATCTAAGCACATCTTCAAACAAACAATCGCACAAGATCTCTCTCGCCAATCTTCTGGAACCGATGAATCACTTTGGGGAACAAATTTTACTAAAAGCTTTTTATTCATGTTTAATCCAATTTATTAGACTTTCAGCACTGCGTAAATCCGGCCGGTCTTCTGGCACCTCAATAACATATCTCTCGTCTTCATTGAGGATAAAACGCTTATAACCCATAAACCCGGTTGGATAATATTTAGAATCAACAATCTTCTCTCTAACAACCTTACCGTAGCCCATACTTACACCACCGGCATGTATCATCTCTCCGTTGCCAATATACAAACCATTATGACCCATCTTATCTTCCGAGATATCTGTACGGTTACTCTTGAAGAAGACTATATCGCCCGGCTTAGCATCTACTTCAGAGACAATCTCACCAGAACGATACTGGTCATCACAAATTCTTGGTATAGCTATACCAGCCTCCACGTGTAAATAAGCCGTAAGAGAAGAGCAGTCAAAAGAATTAGGACTATCACGCAAAACACTTGAACCAAACTTATACGGCACACCAATCAAGCTTTCAGCCAAGGAAACAACTCTTTCTCTGGGCTTCACTTTTCTCCAACTCAAACCACGACTATTCAGTTCTTCCTCGCTTACATCATTAACTGATAGGCCGACTCTGTAGATCATGAGACTCTTATGGTTCCTTGGTAATCCTTAACTGTCATCTCCTCAACCTTTTTGTGGAGCTCGTTCACCTCCTCGTTTGTCAAAGTCTTGTTTAAGTCTCTGTAGGTAATCCTCCAAGTGTAGCTCATCTTACCCTCACCGAACTTTTGCGCATTCTCGTACTTATCTATTAACGCCACCTCCTCCACGTTCTCCCCACCGATGTCGCGGATAGCATCAAAGTAGTCGTTCAACACGAAGCTCTCTTTATCCACGACGAAGGAGATGTCGCGTACCACAGGTGGAAACTTACTAACCTCCTTATACTTGTTGCCAAGGACAAGTTGCTTCTTCACCCTCTCATCCTCTGACCAAAGGAGTCTAATGTCTGGGAGCTCCATAGAGACGATAGCCAACCTCTCAAGCCCAAAGCCAAAGGCCCAACCCGTCCACTTGGTACTATCAATTCCAAACTTCTCCAAAACACTTCCCTTCACCACCCCACTGCCTAATATCTCAACCCACTTACCATCCTTGTCTACTTCCATCTCAAGAGATGGATGAGTGTATGGGAAGGTATCTGGATTAAAGCGGGTAACGACATTCTCACCGAAGACCGCCTTAGCAATAGCAGACAGAACATTCTTTAGCTCTTCCTCCCCAATAGTCTCCTTTTCTTTTGGAGCTAAGTACCAACCATCAAGTTGATGGAAGACGTTCATATGGTTCCTGTCTATCTCGTCCTTCCTATATACCTTGCCATGAGAGAAGCACCCAACCGCTTCGCCTCTTGCCATCCTCTCCTTCACATCCTTCTCTTGCAGATAGTAATACCACATCACCGTGGTATGCGTACGCAAAATATTTTTGTCATCTACATAGTAAGTATCAGACTTACTCCTTGCTGGATGGTCAGCCGGGAAGTCGAAGAGATCAAAGCTGACATCGGCTGGCACTATCTCAGGTGTCTCTATGACATCAAAATTTTTGAAATCATCTTGAGCAAGTATTCTCTTGACCATCTCACTCAATGGACTTCCATCAGTTCTTGATAGATCCTTCATAGCGAGATACCTCTTAATCCTGAACGCCTCAGAGTCTGTTCTGGACTCAAGGTATTTTAGTAACTTTTCCTGCTCATCTAGAGCTACTTTATAGGTTTTTTGCATAAGTCTTTTGTGGCTTTTTGGCCTTTGGCATAAGCCGTATTATACGATATAATGCGAATGTTTCCATGACTATCTACGACATCATTATGTATGTCTGGCTCTTCGTCTCGCTCTTCTTCGAGGTCTTTTTGCTTATAACCTACTTTGAGATAAGAGAGGAGCTAAAGAGAGAGAGGGCTCTCTTAGACTCCGGTCCAAAGAGTTTCCCCTCGGTAACAGTTATCGTCCCTTGCTACAACGAAGAGAGCACTGTGATAAAAACAGTAGAGTCCCTCCTGTCTCTTGATTACCCCAAAGACAAGTTGCAGATACTTATTGTTAACGATGGGTCTACAGACAACACCTTAGACATCGTCTTAAGTCGGTTTAAGAACCACGAGCAAATAAAGATCCACCATAAGGAAAACGGTGGCAAGCACTCTGCTCTCAACTTCGCCATAAGTCATGCAGAGACCGAGCTTATAAGCTGTCTAGATGCAGATTCCTTTGTGGAGAAGGAGACTCTAAAGAGGATGATCCCCTTCTTTGAAAACAGAGAGACGATGGCCGTCATCCCTTCGGTAAAGATATGGGAGCCTAAGAGCATACTCCAACATATACAGAAGGTTGAGTATAGCTGGGGGATCTTCCTAAGACGCCTACTCTCCTCTCTCAATGCCCTTTATGTGACCCCAGGGCCCTTCTCAATCTTTAGGACCAAGGTCTTCAAAGAGCTTGGTGGTTACAAACACGCCCACCATACCGAAGATATGGAGATGGCAATGAGGATGCAGAAAAATGGATACAAGATTGTTAATTCTCACAGCGCCTTCGTCTACACTGTTGGTCCAGAAAAGCTCAAAGGCTTGTATAAACAAAGAGTCAGATGGACGTACGGTTTCCTCAATAACGTCATAGACTACAAAGATATGTTCTTCAACAAGAAGTTTGGCAACATTGGCCTACTGATCTTACCTGTAGCTACAGTCTCTGTCTTTGCCATTATCTATATGTCTATCATGGGAGTGTTAGAAGTGTTCAACAGGATTGGAGAAGAATATCTAAGGTACGAGGCTGTCGGCTTCACATACTCACTTCCAAGTTTTGGCTCTATAAACTGGTTTACCATAAACCTTGGAGCACTCTTCTTCATCTCTCTGACGATCCTCTCTCTAACCATGTTCATAATCTATCTATCACTCAGGCTCTCTGATGGTAAGTTCAAGTTTACTCGCGGGATCCTCTACTACTTCCTCGTTTATATCTTTATTGTCCCTCTCTGGCTTACCAAGGCCACTTATAGTACTATCTCGAGGCAAAGCATTACTTGGAGATGATAGACAACAAGAAATACCTATTTGCCTTCCTAATAACTGCCTTTATCTTTGGGACAGCGGTCTTTATATCTAACTCTATATCAAACAAGAGGCTCCAAGCCATCAAAGACATCCAAGACCAGCTATCCTTAGACATCTTGGCCTCAGAGACTCAGTCGGCATTACTTGAAGAGACTTCTTGCAAACAGCTAAATGGTAACGTACCAGTATCCAAAGCTCTTGCTGAGATAGCCGAGAGACTTGAGGCTGCAGAAGAGCAAAGAGGAGGAGGTGACGAAGACTTACAAGCTCTAAAGAAGCAGTACTTCTTACTTGAGATACAAGACTACTTGTTTATGAAAAGGGTGGCGGAGAAGTGTGGTATATACAGCACCTTCATACTCTACTTCTACTCAAGCGAGGAGGAGTGTAGAGACTGTACAAAAATGGGTTACGTCCTAACCTCACTTAGAGAGATCTATCCAGATCTTCGTATATACTCCTTTGACTACAACATGGACTTAGAAGCTTTACATACTCTAAGATCCATATATAACCTAGAGGAGACCCTGCCAGCCCTTGTGATAAATGGTGACCCATACTACGGCTTCAGGTCTATGGAGGAGCTTGTAGAGTCCGTCCCTGCCCTCTCCCGCCTAACAAAGAAGGAGGACACCCCCTCTTCCACTTCAACCAATTCTCAAGTAAGATAGGTTTCGCGCCACCTTAGCTCAGTTGGTAGAGCAACGCTTTTGTAAAGCGAAGGTCCTCGGTTCAAGTCCGAGAGGTGGCTCCAATTATTTAGAATCCTGATTCTCCTCTAGGACTTCGTCTATCCTTCCTTCCCCCTGTTTTTCCGAAATGTTTTTAAAGTATTCGGAGAGACCGTCTTTCTTCTTCAGGAACTTTGACCCTCTGATGTCCCCCACATGTCTTTGGAGTCGCTCCTTAAGCAAGGCAGTAACTTTGTTTAAAAGATTCTTACTCCTCAGTGGAAGCTGGTTTGTTAAGTAGATATGCCCTCTTTCCTTCCACTCAGAGTACTTGTGGGCAAAGTCTAGAGTAGCGTTCCTCACTCTTTCATCACCCAAAGACACTAGCTTTAGAAATAGGGGCTTCCTCTTCTTACTATCCTCAATCATCTTGGCACCAACAAGAGCTACGATGATCAACCCAGATATTACAAAAGTAATAGGTAGAAACATTTTATTTATATCGTTTCAACAAGTTATTCCGAAACAGAGAAGCGAGTGAAGCGTCTAACCTCTGTACGCTCACCAAACTTCTGTATCGCACCATTAATCATATCCTTAATAGTCTTATCTGGCGACTTGATAAATGGTTGCTCTAAGAGCTCCACAACGTCAGCTGGGTTCATGGCAGCGACATGCATAGCGATATCGTAAGCTAAAGCCTTAAACTCCTCGTTCTTAGCCACGAAGTCTGTCTCACAAGATAGCTCAAGTAATACCCCAGAAATTCCTCCATTATGGATATAAGACGTCACAATACCGGCACCGAGAGCTCTGTCGCCCTTCTTGGCCGCTATCTCAACACTTCTATTCTTAAGAAATTCCAAAGCCTTAACCCTGTCTCCTCCCGACTCAGAGAGAGCGTTCCTCACCTCAGCAATAGATAGACCTGTCTCGTCACGAAGCGCTTTAATATCAGCAGTTGTTATCTCTGTCATTGTTATAGAACTAAATTATTTATTTAAATTACTCCTTCTTCGCACCAACCCCTGCCTTGTATGCCTCAACAATCTTAGAAATTATAAGAGCAATAGAAGCTCTGGAAGAATCGTTGGCAGGTATCGCATAGTCCACGTCATACAAGTTTGTGTCAGAACCAGCTATGGCCACTACTGGGATCCTCATCCTCTTGGCCTCAGCCACGGCAATATGCTCCTTCTTAGGATCTACTACTACCAAAAGCTTTGGTAGTCCCTTCATGTTAGCAAGACCACCAAAGTAGACGGTGAGCTTGTCTATCTCTCTATCAATGAGAAGGCGCTCCTTCTTTGTGTAGTGACCAAGCTCACCCTTCTCCTTCTGGAGAGTGAGGTTGGCTAACTTGTCTATCCTTCTCTTGATCTCTGTCCAGTTGGTAAGAGTACCACCAATCCAACGTCCAAATACGTATGGCTGTGAGAGTTCAGTGCCTGCCTTAACAATTGCCTCTCTCGCCTCTGACTTGCCTCCAACGAAGAGTACGGATGCCCCCTCCTTACCCTTATCCTCTACAAACTTAAGAGCTTTAAGTAGTTCTTCAGAAGTCTTCTCAAGATCAAATATCTCAAGCTTGTTCTTGGAACCGAAGATGAAAGGCTTAGCAGATGGGTGTCTCCTTGCCTTTACAAAGCCGAAATGAGCCCCTGCTTCGAAGAGCTCATCTATCAAATTTCCTCCGTTTTGTGTCTTAGTTGTCATTTATTAGTGCGTTCAATACTCTATCAGAGTCTTATAGCATTTTCAAGCCCCACTATTGTTGTTCTCACTTGCCTCCAAAGCCTCAAAAATTGGCTCCATATAGCCTTGGAATATCTTCTGGATGTTATGCCAGCTTACATTTATACGGTGGTCGGTTATGCGGTCTTGGAGGATATTGTAGGTACGTATCTTCTCTGACCTGTCGGCGGTACCTATCTGGCTCTTCCTCTCCCCTGCATATTTCGCATCTTCCTCTTCTTTGGCCTTGGCCTCAAGCTTGGCTATAAGGATAGACATGGCCATCTCCTTGTTCTTGAGCTGGTTACGTTGGCTGGTGGATCGGACGTCTATACCAGTGGGCTTGTGTATTATGCGCACAGCGGTCTCAACCTTGTTCACGTTCTGCCCACCCGCCCCACCAGAGCGTGAGGTCTCAATCTCTAGGTCTGTAGGTTTTATCTCTATCTTAGTCTTCTTCCTCACAGGAAGTACGGCTACCGAAGCAGTAGAAGTGTGTACTCTGCCAGTCTTCTCGGTATCTGGAACACGCTGGATACGGTGTACCCCTGTCTCATATCTAAGCTTTTTATAAACCCCAACTCCCCTAACTTCAAAAGACGCTTCCTTGTACCCATCAAGGCTTGAAAGCGACTCATCTATTGATGCTACTCCCCATCCAACAAGTTTGGCATAAGCTATGTACATATCGGCAAGCTCCTTAGCAAAGAGTGCTGCCTCCTCCCCACCGGCCCCGGCCCTAACTTCTAATATGATTTCGTTGGGGAACTCCTCTTCCTTTTCTTCAGCCTTCACTATCTCTTCCATCTGTTTTAGAAGCTCTGACTTCTGCAACTCAATATTTTTTAATTCCTCTTCCGCAAGCTTCTGCATTTCTGCATCTGTGCCAGCCATTGCTCTTGTCTCCTCCTCTTCTTTAAGCAAACGCTCAAAAGACAAAGCTAAATACTCTGTCTTGGGATTATCTTTATATTTTTGTATATTTGTTTCCATAGCAAAAGCCTCGAAGTATATTGTACCCCGAGGCTTTAAAACTTACTTCTTCGCCTTTGCCTGCTTTTGTTTGAAGCGCTCTACGCGACCTGCGGAGTCTAGGACCTTCTCCTGACCGGTGTAGAAGGGATGAGAAGCAGAAGATATTTCCACACGAAAGAGTGGATAGGTCTTACCATCCTTAGCCTTAGCCTCCTCAGTAGTCTCAACAGTTGAGGAGATGATATATTCCGCCCCATTACCATTGTCCTTAAAGAGGACTGGGCGATAAACCTTTGCGTGTATATCCTTCTTCATAAGGGTATCAATCTAACAATATTTTAGACATCTTGCAATAGGTCAATATTGCTCTGGATTGCGCTGGTTTTGGACATTACGCTATTGCCGTAAGAAAGCCCGGTATTAGCTCTACCTGTTGTGGAGTAGCAAGTCCTGCCAGAGTAATACCTGCAGGCTGCTGTGCGTTCGTCTATATATCTATCCCCTGTCGTACCCATAATATCGCTTAAGTATATGGCCATGGCTGTTATAGCATCATAAGGGTTCCATGGATCTGGAGTGGTCTTGTTTAAGGCATTAGAGATCTTACTCTTCATAAGGTTCCACGTAGATGGGATGAACTGGGCTGGCCCCATAGCTCCTCCATATCCTATAGAAAGTGGACAAGAGACCTTTGTCGTCAGCGGATCTCTACCAAGACTCCCCAGCAAGCTCTGAAGCGCTGGGAGGTCACGAGTTGGGTGTATGCCGTTAGCAAATATTCTACCGCTATTCACATTCCTAGTCTGTCCAGAGGAGAGGTCGGTTATGAGACATGTGCCCACATTCTTACCCAAGTTTGACTCCTGTTGGAGTATGCCAAGTATAAAGGCTGCTCTAACCCCAGTCTTCTTGCTAGCTTCCTCGGCATACTGGAGAGCTGTACCGAAGGGTATAGCCTCTGCATCACGAAGACCGAAGAGGGCTGTACGTATAGCTGAGGCCTTAGCCTGCTTCTCAGCCACAAGAGTAGAGTAGGCCTTCTCTTGGTTTTGGCTCTGAGCAAGGAGAGTCTTTTGAGTCTTTTGGTCTGCTTCAACACTCCTCTTATTGGCTTCTATTATAGCCCTAGCCCTATCTTCTGCATCTCTTTGTTTGGCAAGTTCTGACTTATGACCCTCTGTCTCACTCTTTATTCCGCGCAAATTGTCTAGCAGGCCCTTCAAAGCTGTACGGGTTGCAGCATAAGCATCCACATCTACGAAGAAGGATGAGAAGTCCTTCTCCGAGAGGACGGCTTCCGTAATAGAGTAAGAGTCGATCTCATTCGTCTTTCTGACGAGGTCAGCTATGTAATCAATGTTCAAATCTATTTGGTTCTCAAGCTTGTTTATCTCGTTCTCCTTCTTAACGATATTGGAATTTAGGTTGGCAATAGCTATAGTCTTTGACTTTATAGTAGCTTGAGCTGCGTTGATCTTGGCATTAAGCTTCGCCACCTCTGTTGCATAAGATGCAGTGTTCTTCTTGGTATTATTCAAAACTTCAGTCCACTTCTCTATCTCGGCATTACAAGCCTCAAGGTCTCGCTCAAGCTCAGCATTGCTCTTGCCGGTGATATTTGTATTACAAGGGTCTGTCTGCGCATATATTGGAAGCGCAGAAGATAAGAAAACTATAGTTACAAACAATGTTCGAAAAAAGTGCATAATCTGATCCCGACAAGTCGGAATATTACTCTGCTTTGTCGCCCTCAGTAGCCTCTGCTTCTGTTTCCTCCTTACCCTTCTTTTCTACCTCTATAGCAGAGAGATCTATTGGGGCACTCTCCTCCTCCTTCTCCTCACGAGGAGCGGAGACGAGAGCCACGACCTCCTCATCATTCTCTACAAGAGTCACTCCAGCAGGCATAACCAAATCTTTGGCCAAGATCTGACTATCAAAGCTGCTCAAGCTTGAGATATCAACCTCAATGCTGTGTGGTAAGTCCTTAGGCATTGCTTCAATATTCACAGCGTGTAGCACCTTGACCAAAACACCGCCGAGATCCTTCACCGCTGGAGCAACTCCCACGAACTCAAGAGGAACATCAACTTCAACCTTATGTCCTGCTTCAAAGACGTAGAAGTCTGCATGACGAGGTGCTCCCGTAACGGGGTCAAAATCTACATCGTGTATAAGACTATCTTTAGCTCCTTCTGAAGTCTCAAGAGTTATGACAGAAGACTCACCGGCTGACTGCCAAGCCTTTAAAAAGTCCACTTTAGCGATAGTGATAGGAGTACTTGCCTCCTTCTTGCCATAAAAGACAGCTGGGATCTTACCTGCCTTTCTTAGAGCATCGAGCTTCTCGCTCTTATCTCGCATTTCTACCTTCAGTTTCATCATCATCCCCTATTTTACCCAAATTATAGACAAAATCAACCCCCTATTCTGTCGCTATATGCCTCGCCAAATACTCTATAGTTCCACCAACCTTCTTCCTTGGATTGAAGATATTTGATGGGTCAAAGATGTCCTTAGTCTGTTTAAAGAGTTTCAGAATTTCTGGTGAGTACATCTTGTGCAGATATGGCGTGCGGACAATACCGTCATTGTGCTCAGCTGTTATAGAACCTTTGTATTTGGCAACAAGACTAAAGAACTTATCAGCTACTACAGGGATCTTCTTCCTCTCCACTTCTTTAGTCAGATCCATAAGTGGAATAATATGGAAGTTACCGTTGCCTGCATGTCCAGCAATGTTGGCCTCTATCCCCGACTCTTTAAGTATCTTAAGTGCTTGAGGCAAGAACTCTGGGACCTTCTCCGTTGGTATACAAAAGTCATCAACGAAAGGAGCTGTCCTCTTACCCTTCACATGTTGACGAAGAAGGTTGAAGGACTCTCTTCGCATTACCCAAAACTTCTCCTCCTCGCTATCCTTCTCAACAACCCTAGACCAAACTTTAAAGGGCCTTATCGCTTCTACAACTTGCTTGACCTTTGCTTTGACCAGATCCTCGCTCTCCTCAGAAACCTCAACTAAGATAATAAGCTTTGGAAGTCCAAGCATCCTCATGCCGATAAACACCTCTGGCAAGAACTTTAGTGCAAATTTGACCAAGCTTGTGTGTACCTTCTTAGCAATCTCCGGCATAAACTTGAGTCCAAGCTTCAGAGTATCTTCATCAAAGGTCTCAAGTGACTCTGGCTCGTGAGGGAGTATGGCATTCACCACTTTGGGCATATCATCCCAAGACTTGAAGAAGATTGCGACCATATCGTGATACTTCTTTTCTTTTGTAAGTTTAAGCTTCATCTCCGTCACGATACCTAAGGTGCCTTGAGAGCCAACCAAGAGCTTATTTAGGTCAAAAGTCTCTCCATCCCAAACATTCCAAAGGAAGTAGCCAGCCGAGTTCTTGGATACGTTCGGCTTTGCTTCTTTTATTATTTCCTTATTACTTTCTATCGAATCAAAGATGTTTTTGTATAAGTCACCCTCAAAGTCTCCTTGCTTCATCTTCGCTTCAAGTTCTAACTTATTTAGTGGTTTTACCAGATACTCATTACCATCAGAAAAGATAACCTTAGACTCCAAGATGAAGTTCTCCATTTGCCCATAGCGCAGGGTTCTCTCGCCAGCGGAATTGTTGCCAAACATCCCACCCAATGCGTTTAGACCCTTAGAAGCTGTATAACAAGGTAGAATTAGACCCTTCTCCAAAGTAAACTTTTCAAAATCTCTATAAAACATCCCCGGCTCCACTCTTACCTCGTTATTCTCTATTCCATATTCCTTATTCATATACCTCATCACATCAACGATAATAGACTCGCCAAGTGGTCCTCCTGTCATGTCAGATCCAGCTGCACGCACTGTAATATTGTGCTCTGAGTGCTCTCCAACCCACTTCACTAGATTTTTTATATCTTCTGAGTCCTTTGGGAAAACTACCAGCTTCGGCTTAACCACAAAGAGACTTGCATCCTTGGAGTACTTCTTAAGAGTCTCCTCACTATCATCAACATCTCCCTTAAAAAACTTTTGTATCTCTTCCTTAGACATCCATCTTGTTGAAAACTTTTAATTTCTCTATCACAAGCTTCTTCATCTCTTCTACTCCTTCGGCTAGGAACTTATATGGTGCAAGCTCGTCTGTGCTCATCCCCTTCTCTATACCCTTCTTGTAAGCTTGACGAAGCTCGGTGTTGATGTGGACTATACGGATGCCTGCGTCTATTGCATTCAGAACCTCCTCATCAGTGTTCCCCGATGCTCCATGGAGCACTAGAGGGATCTTCACAGCCTTGGCAATCTCCTTTATCCTCTTGATGTTTAGCTCGGGCTCACCACTCTTGATAAGTCCATGGATATTACCGACCGATGGAGCAAAGAGATCTACTTGTGTCTCTTCTACAAACTTCTTTGCATCCTCAACCGTTGTTTGAGTTTCAACCGACACCCCTTCAGGTATCTCGTCCCTTAGCATGGAGCCAGAACCGATGAAGCCGAGCTCTCCCTCAACGAGCATCCCTTCGTGATGCTCTCTCGCATACTGTACTACCTCTTTGGTCATCATCACGTTCTCAAAGAAGGGCTTCTCTGCTCCGTCTATGATGACTGCATCAAACTTATTATCTACCGCCTCCTTTGAGGCTTCCACCGAGTAAGTATGATCAGCATTAAGATACACAGGTAATCCCTTGTCCTTCTCTACTTGCACAAGTGCTCTTATCTCAGCAACTCCGAGGAAACTCCTCTCCTTCTCAGATACTCCTATAATCACAGGGACATCAAGCTCCTTAGCAGCTCCAACAACTGCATTAAACCCTACCGAATCCGAAACGTTGAAGTGCCCTATGGCCACACCCTTCTCCTCTGCCCACACGATCCACTCTTTTAGTGTTTTGTTTGTCATATTGATTGCTATAATTGTAGCATGCATGATTTTATCGCTGTGGGAGACATTGTGAAGGACACCTTTATCCGTCTTAAGGAGGCCGAAGTCAAGGAGACAGACAGCGAGCATAGCACTCTCTGTATGGCCTTCGGGGAGAAGATCCCCTTTGAGTCCGCTACTGTGGTCCACGCTGTAGGCAACAGCCCAAACGCCTCTGTATCAGCAGCTCGCCTTGGTCTCTCCTCTGCTCTTATCACCAACTTAGGTAGCGACGCAGATGGCGAAGAGAGTATAGCTGCTCTAGAAGCTCAAGGAGTGGACACAAGTCTAGTAACAGCACACAAAGGCAAGACGACGAATAGTCACTATGTCCTTTGGTACAAAGATGATCGCACCATACTTGTGAAGCATGAGGAGTATGACTACAAGTTCCCCGAGCCCAAGCCACCGAAGTGGCTCTACCTCTCCTCACTTGGCGAGAGTACCCTTGATTACCATAAGGAGCTGAACGCTTACTTGGTAATGAACCCTTCGGTATCCCTCGCCTTCCAACCAGGAACCTTCCAAATGAAGCTTGGTACTACAGAGCTTAAGGATATATACAAGAAGACGACTATCTTCTTCTGTAACATCGCCGAAGCCGAGAGGATCTTGGGAGTAGATACTCTAGGGGTTAAGGAGCTTATAAAGAGAATGCATGATCTAGGGCCCAAAATAGTAGTTCTCACAGATGGACACAACGGTACCTATGCCTATGCTGGAGAGGAGGTCATCTTCCAACCCATATATCCAGACGATAAGCCTCCCTACGAGCGTACTGGAGCAGGAGATGCCTTTGCCTCTACAACAGTAAGTGCGCTTGCACTAGGCAAGGACCTTGAGACGGCTCTTAAGTGGGGCTCTATCAACTCTCAGTCAGTGGTGCAACAAATAGGTGCACAAAGAGGCTTACTTACAAGAAAAGAGATAGAAGAGAAGCTCAAGTCTGCTCCTATCGAGTTTGCATCAAAGACTTTATAGCTTCTACAATCGCCGACTTCCCCATTCCATAGTGCTCAATTAGCTCATCAGGGGTACCAGATTGGCCGAAGTCATCCTGTACTCCAATAAACTTCATAGGTACAGGGAAGTTGGCTGCCAAACACTCGGCTACAGCACTACCCATACCACCGTGCACTTGGTGCTCTTCTACCGTAACTATCTTCCCTGCTTTCTTGGCTAAAGCTATCACTGCCTTCTCATCTAGTGGCTTTATGGTAGAGAGGTTCATCACTTCTACTTCTACCTTACCCTCAAGTTCTTTAGCCGCTTCAAGTGCCTTATATAAGAGGGCTCCTGTAGCAATGATACCTACTGCGGGTTTTTTAGACTCCCAAACTATCTGGGCCTTGCCTATTTGGAAGGAGGTGCTCTCGGTCGTCATTACTGGAGTCTTCTCCCTTGCAAGCCTTATGTATACAGGAGTCTTAGTCTTCGCTGCTTCTATAGTTGCCTTCTTGGCTTCTATAGCATCACAAGGAGATATAACTACCATGCGAGGGATGACACGAGTAATAGCAATATCTTCTATAGCTTGATGCGTTCCTCCGTCAGGACCAACAGATATCCCCGCGTGAGAACCAGCTATCACAACTTTTTGGTTGTTGTAAGCGATAGTAGTGCGTATCTGCTCCCAATTTCTCCCCGGACTAAACATTGCATACGAGGTGATAAAGGGGACCTTGCCCATCGCCGCCATACCCGAGGCGACAGAGGCTAAGTTCTGCTCTGCTACACCAATCTCCACAAACCTGTTTGGAAACTTCTCTTTAAACAAATGTGTTTGAGAGGACTCTGTCAGATCTGCACAGAGAGCCACTACTTGTGGATCTGCCTCCCCTGCCTTCACAAGTCCCTCGCCAAAGCCCTTCCTTATCGGCACCTGCTCAATATCTTTATTAAATATCTTCGTATTTAGTTTTAAATCTTTGTTCAACATACTATTGGTGTTCACTAGAAATTTTCCCACCCAAGGTACGAAGTTCTTGTAGTGCCATCTTAGCTTCATCCTTGTTTGGTGGTTTGCCGTGCCAGCGATAATCTCTCTCAAACTCCTTCACCCCCTTACCAGGGATAGTGTGAGCTATGATAACTGTAGGCTTTTCATATATAGCCTTCGCCTTCTCAAAGGCATCTGCAATCTCTTCTATATTGTGGCCATCAATCTCAATTACAAACCAGTTGAAGGCTCGCCATTTATCCGACAAGCTCTCTAAAGGCATGACCTCTTCTGTGTATCCGTCTATTTGGATATTGTTCCTGTCTACCACAGCTACAAGGTTGTTTAGCCTGTTCTTACCGGCAAGCATTATAGCCTCCCAGTTTTGCCCTTCGTCTAACTCCCCGTCTCCAAGGAAGCAATATATCCTCCTCTCACCTTCCTTATGGTCCATCTTGTCGGCTATGGCCATACCCACTGCTTGCGAAAGTCCAGAGCCAAGAGGCCCTGAAGATGTCTCAAGAGCGGGCAAGAAGTCTCTATGTGGGTGACCCTGAAGTCTTGTGCCAAATTTACGCAAAGTCTTAAGCTCCTCCACCTTAAAGTACCCAACATGTGCCATGGTGGCGTAGAGTACTGGACAAATGTGACCATTACTCAAAACTACTCTATCCCTCTCTGGCCACTTGGGGTCCTTGGGTTTATGTTTAAGTGAGTGGAAGTAGAGCGTGGTGAAGACATCTGTCATACCAAGAGGTCCTGCGGTATGCCCACTCCCCGCAGCAAGTAACATATCAATAATAGAGATGCGGATGTTGTTCGCAGTCTCTCGTAGCTCTATTATTCTTTCGTCAGTGAGTTCCATAATTCTTTAAAGTGCGACCCTACTATAAGTCTCGACACCCCCATCTCTCGTAAGATTTGATAATTCTCCAGACTCACTCCACCATCAACAGTGATCAACTTATCTGGAAACTTGTTTCTAACCTCTCTTATTCTATCAAATACTTTCTCATCAAAGGGGTGGCCCTGCTCTCCTATCTCTGCAATAGACATCATTTGTACAAAATCTGCCTGATATATATCTTGGAATACCTCCTCAAGTGGTACATGCATCTCAACAGCCAAACCAAGCTCTGCCTTGCTTCTTGCCTCAAGAATTTTGTTTCCAAGCTTATGAACTACTATCCTTCTTGCTCCACGATCTATCCACCTATCTACAAACTCTTCTGGGAAGTCCACCATAAGATGCACTTCAAAGTCCTTGCTCACTGGAGCCCACACATCGCTCTCAAGCACATCAAGATGAAAGATAGGCACCTCTTGAGGTAGTTCCAAAACCTTGTCCACTAAATCTTGTGCATCTTTGGGTAAGACTGCTGGGATAATGGTGTCACTGGTCATGGGTAACTCTGTCGAACTTAGCAATACGTCTCACATGTCTCTCGTCATTTGAGAAGGGGGTCTCAAGCCACTCATGAGCAGCCTTCATCGCATCATCTTCAGTAACAAATCTAGCCCCAATAGAAAGGACGTTGCCGTTGTTATGATCTCGAGAAAGTTTGATGATTGAGTCATTCTCCTCTACCAAAGATTTACCACCACCATAGTAGACAGTGGCCCGAACATTCTTGAACCTATTAGCTAGCATTGCTTCTCCTTGACCAGACCCACCCATAATGATCCCTCTAGCATTATTTGGGTTCATTGAGATCTCACGTGCCACCTGTGAGATGAAGTCTGGGAAGTCGTCTTGCTCATCATACTCAAAGGCCCCCTTATCCACTACCTCATGCCCCAAACTCTGCAGAAACGGTATAAGCTTCTGCTTAAGTCCAAATCCGGCGTGATCTGATCCTACAAATATTTTCATACTATTTTATAGCGCCCCCAGTCTTTACTACATGATCTACTAGTGTGTGGGTGTACCCCATCTCGTTGTCGTACCACGCCATTACCTTGACCAAGTTCCCTCCTATGACCCTAGTCAGTGGTAAGTCCACTATTGATGCATGAGCTGAGTCGCGGATATCAGAGGATACAATTGGTTCATCTGTAACCTCAAAGATATCCTTCCATCTATCGGTCTTACTAGCTTCTGTAAGAATCTTGTTCACCTCCTCCACACTCGTGTCACGCTTCGCAATAAAGGTGATGTCGGCTATAGAACCAACCACCGTGGGGACTCTTATAGAGAGTCCATCAAACTTGTTCTCAAGTTGTGGCAAGGCCTTAGCAACTGCGATTGCGGCTCCAGTTGAGGATGGAACCATGTTCTGTGCTGCTGCACGACCATCTCGCCAGTCACGCTTGTTTGGTCCATCTACCAAGTTTTGACTTGCGGTGTATGAGTGCACAGTGTTTAAGACCGCCTTATCTATGCCTATGGCCTCATCCAAGATGGCTATAACGGGACTAGCGGCGTTTGTCGTGCAAGATGCATTGGAGGAAATCTGGCAAGTAGCAAGCTTGTCCTCGTTTACTCCCATAAGTACTGTAGCCCCCTCAACCCCAGGGACTGGGTCATCCTTCATAGGAGCTGTTACCACTACCCTCTTGGCTCCTGCATCAAGATGGACCTTGGCCTTCTCGTAACTCGTGTATAGACCTGTAGACTCAACCACTACATCAATGTCCAAATCTTTCCAAGGAAGCTCGTGTGCTTCTTTAATAGAAAGGAATCTAACTTCGTTACCATCTATAATAAGGGCTGAGTTGTCTTCCTTGACCTCAACTTTAAACTTACTCTGTCCGTAGACCGTGTCGTACTTAAGAAGATAAGCAATGTTGTGGACATCGCCCAAGTCATTCATCGCGACAACCTCTATCTTCTTATTCTCTCTGGCTAACTTATAAAATGCTCTGCCGATACGGCCGGCTCCGTTGATTGCTACTCTTATTTTCATACCTAATATTGTACCACCGGTTACCCACTTGCTTCGACTCCTTTTTCCTCTATATTTTGGGCAGATACAGCAGGTTTTTTAACATTAGCTGAGTGGCCATCCACCTCATATGAAGTATTTTGAGCTTCAAAGAAGTTGACTAGTTCATACACATCGGTTGCTGTAGACATCCACTTTGCTGGATTCGTAACATTGTAGTGCTTTGGAAGACCTAACTCCTCCATCCTTCTGTCGGCTACGTACTGTACATACTGGTTCACATACTCAGCATTTAGACCCAAAATTCCTTGAGGGAAGAGGTCTTTGTTGTAAGTTGTCTCCAAGTTAACTCCTTCAATAATAATGTCTCTAATTTCATTAGCGAAGTCTTCTGTAAGAAGTTCTGGGTTCTCCTCTAATATGTTGTGTACCAAATTCATACCAAACTTTAGATGCAAAGACTCGTCTCTTAGAACCCAATTGATCATGGATCCAAAGTTTCGGAGCTGGTTCCTCTGTCTAAAGGAGAGAGCCACCATAAAGCCAGAGTAGAACCACACTCCCTCCATCACTATGTTTGTCGCCACCAAGTTCCTTAAGAAATCCTTTTTACCTTCAACAGTCTCTATATTAAGAGTATCCTCAGTCATCCTCTTCATGTATCTGTTGATGTAAGCTTCCTTAGCTGTCATTGAAGGCACAGACAGATGAAGGTTGAAGATATTCTCTCTATCAAAGGGGAAGGTCTCGAGTACGTACTCAAAGGCCACACAATGGTTCGCCTCCTCCCACATTTGCTTAGCAAGATACAAGTGACACTCTGGACTCTTAAGATAAGGGTATATACCAAGAGCGATGGAGCGGTTCACTATGAGCTCAGCAGGGTTGAAGAAGGCCATCAGGAACTTCACCGCATGTCTCTCATCCTCAGTCATCTTAGCCCAATCCTCCAGGTCCTCCTTAAGAGCAATCTCGTGTGGGAACCAAGTGTTTCTAACTGCTTGGTTATAAAGATCATACGCCCAAGGGTAGCGTATTGGGTGTAAATTCATGTCGTCTGGAGACGCTTTTCCTACTAGCATATTGGTTTAGTTTACTCTTTTAATACCTACTGACAATCATCACAAATATTTGCATTGGCTGGATCTTCCGGACCATGGATAGTTAATTTTGGCTTAAGCATAACTCTCTCTGGCTCTGGGGTACTTACAGTTACCATCTGCCCTGACTCAACAGGAGTTGTGATCTCCTTCTTGCCCTCATCCGACACAATAAGCTTTGGCTGAACGGCTGGCTTATCCCAAGTTGGCATCTTAGGAAGACTTGCTTCTGGGGCTTTGTTTTCCATAGACACGGCCCCGAAGCCCTTCTTACCAAGAGCTGCCCCCTTGTTTACCGATACGGTTGACTGCTCAGCGGTGTGTCTTGGCTTCATATGGAGATAATAAGTAGTCTTAACTCCTTTCTCCCAAGCCATCTCATAAATCTTCATTGTCTCTTCTATATCTCTTGTCTCGAGATACATGTTACGAGAGAGAGCTTGGTCTACCCACTTCTGTGCACGAGCAGCTACTTCTATATAAGCATATGGCGAAGTAGTGAAAGAAGTTTTATAGATAGCCTTGATGTGATCTGGTATCTCAGGTATGCGAGAGATGTCCCCCTGATACTCAATAATCCTACCCTTCACCTTCTCCCAAAGATCCATGTTCTTAAGGTCTCTCACAAGATTATGATTTATATCCAAGTACTTGCCGGAAATCTTGTTTCTAGAAAAAACTTGTGAGAAGCGAGCATCAATACCCGGCACAGTACCCACAACAAGACCAATGTTTGCGTTTGGTGCGACTGCCATAAGAGTTGCATTCCTCATCCCATTCTTAACCTTCTCTCTCAAAATATCCCAGTTCAACCCTCTGTGATGACTGGTCTTGTCTACAGTAAGAGGCTTACCTCTCCTCTCTTCCAAAACCTCAAGAGTATCTATTGGCACCATACCTTTAGACCAGCGAGAGCCATCAAAATTCTTATAGCTACCTCTCTCTCGCGCAAGATTTGCCGACTCATCTATGGCCATATAGGAGACAAACTCAAATATCCTGTCAGTGAAGTTGTATGCATGCTCTGAGTCATAAGCAAGACCCAACCTCTCAAAGACATCAGCCAGACCCATAACCCCGAGACCAATAGCTCTGTTCTCATGATCCGACTTAACAGCCTCTGGCACAGGGAGCTTGTTTATATCTATAAGGTTATCAAGTTGTCTAACCGCCAAGCGCACAGACTCCTCAAGCTTCTGCCAGTTGACCTCTTTCTCCCTCACGTGAGCAGCCAAGTTAAGAGATGCAAGGTTACATACAGCGATGTTGTCCTTGTCTTGTGGAAGGCATATCTCAGTACAAAGGTTGGACATATGTATCGTGCCGGTATTGTTGTTCAAAGCCCTCAGGTTTATAGGGTCCTTCCAAGTTATCCAAGGATGAGCTGTGGTCTGGAGAGACACCAGTATCTTCCTCCAAAGCTCTGTAGCCGGCATCTTCTTAAAGCGCTTAAGCTCCCCTCTCTCAGCCATCTCTATATACTCGGCATACCTCTTAGAGAAGACCTTGCCATATATCTCATTTAAGTCCGGTGTATCAGCTGGATCAAACAAGTACCACTCTTGCCCACCTTGGACCCTCTTCATAAACTCGTCAGATATAAAGGCAGCAGTGTTTGCCGTCCTCATCCTTAGATAATCGTCACCAGCGTTGTGCTTCCAGTCCAAAAAGTCAGGGAAGTCTAAGTGCCAAGTCTCCATATAGAAGGCTAGTGCCCCTTTTTTCTTGCCTCCTCTTTGGATAGCTCTAATAGCTGTATCAATAATCTTGGCAAAAGTAGTAGGTCCAGTAGACACTCCACCGAAGTTGCTCTTGAGTGGTGAGCCAGCTGCGCGAAGTTTTGTTACCGAAGCTCCTATACCACCAGACCCCTTGGAGAGAAGCATCACGTCGGAGACAGACTTGGCGATGTGCTCCATGTTGTCATGAATCTCAAGTAAGAAACAGTTGGACAAAGCTGACCTCACCGTCCCAGCACCGAGGTTTGTTGAGCCTCCAGCTATATACTCGTGTCTGCTCATCTTGTCATAGAAACGAATAGCCCAAGCTGTTGGATCATCTTCGTTATATGAGAGACCCATTGCTACACGCATAAAGATGTATTGAGGAGTCTCGAGAGGTTTTTGGTCAATATCTTTCATCCCATAACGATTCAACAATCCATCCAAGCCTGCATATAAAAAGAGTTCGTCTCTCTCAAGCTTCAAAGCTTTGGACAAACGCTCAAGATCAAACTTCTGAACCATATCAGGATGAAGTCGTCCATTAGCTACACCCTCTTCTATAAATTTTATAAACATCCGCGCATGCTGTGTCCTCAACCCCTCCTTATCGTCAGACTGATACCAACCAATAACCTTCTTGTACACAGTCTTGAGCAGAAGTCTTGTCGCTATCTTGTCGAAATCAGAGTCTTCCTTAATATTTTGTATCGCTGCATTGATGGTAGCTTGGTCCATCTCGTCTGTAGTAATGCCATCATATACAGTAAGCCTGGTGTCGTTGGCTATTTGGATAACTTTGGCTATTGGATCAGAGAGTCCTTTAGTCTCTCTTTCTATTGAGCGGTTGATGTAATCCGCATTCCACGGCTCTCTCGTACCATCTCGTTTTGTGACGTGAATAACCATAGATAATTGTTCAGGATTTCACATAATTCTAGGCAAATAAGAGGAATAAATCCTGTGGATAACCCAGTCTTTTCATACTACAAAGAATTACCCAGAGACTTTCAAGACCATGGCCAAAAGATGACTATAAATAGAAGCCAAATAGGCTCTTTGGTAAGACTTTTTACTCTCCTACTAACATGCTTTGACCCACTTTAATATTTGTGGTGTCGGAAAATGTTGCCGGTACCTCAAGGGCGTATAGTATCTCGCTTGGTGGGTAGAAGACTGTGGGAAAGGAGCTGGGAGACACGCCTCTCTCTACCCCCAAAACCTTTTTGTCCTCTCCAATCCATATTATGTCTATTGCAAAGTTCATATCCTTCATCCAAAAACCATAAATCCCAGGATTTTCAAAGACAAAGAGCATCCCCTCTCCATCTTCCAAAACATTTTTGCCAGATAAACCCCGATTTCTTTCCTCTGGAGTATCCACTACATCAACTCTGACACTTGTCTCTCCTATTTTTATATTTATTTTTTCATTATCTAAAGACTTCAACCAAACAAAAGTTGTAAGAGCTAGAAAAAAACATAGTAATACAAAAATGTGTCTCATGTATTTGTCTCAGTATAACAAAAAAGCCCCTTGCGGGGCTTTTTTGTATAATTCCCTTGCGGGTCTTACATCGGACGGCGGTTCATGCCTGGAGCGCGAGGCTCTAGTGGACGAGCTACATTAACTGTAAGCTTGCGACCTTCGAAGTCCTGACCATTCCACATGTTGATAGCGGCGTTGGCCATCTCCTCATTTTCCATCTCGACGAAACCGAATCCCTTTGAGCGACCAGTCATACGATCAATGATGATCGAAGCTGAGATAACTGCTCCTGCCTTTGAGAAGGCATCCTTAAGATCCTGTTCAGTCGAAGTGTAAGGAATACCTCCGACGTAAAGCTTTGTTGACATCTACTTTGTTGCTGACCTAAATATTAATCATGTAAGCGTCAGCGATTCTCTACTCGTTCACAGGCGAACCTAGAAACCTTTGGAGAAACTTACACTAATACCATTATAGCACAATCCTATTCTTTTTGCAAGTCTAGGCAAATTGAGTTTATGCAGTAGCGCTTACCTGTATTTGTCGGACCATCATCAAAGACGTGCCCTAAGTGAGCCCCACACTTAGCACACTTAACCTCAGTCCTGTGCATGTTGTGAGAGTTGTCTTCTTCCAAGATGACGTTCTCTGTATTTGCTGAATTATCAAAGGAAGGCCATCCTGTACCAGAGTCAAACTTCGCTTCTGAGGAAAAGAGTTCAGACCCGCAATTCTTGCATACATACCTCCCCCTTTCTTTAGTATTCACAAACTCTCCAGAGAAGGGGGCTTCCGTCCCCTTCTCAAACATTACCTGCTTCTCTTCTTCTGTAAGTTTAGGGTTTTTTTGCATATTTCTACTCCATATCTTCCTCCATCTTCTTGACCTTGCTATGAACTATAGCCTCTGCATCACGAAGATTTTGCTTCAACTTCTTCATTACTTCACTTTCTTCATCGGTTAAACTCCTTCTTTTTTTAGTCCGTTCAAGAACACGTATACTATCCTCAACATCTTCTTGAAGCAGGTCAAAGGCTCTGTCTATAACTCGCTCAATATCTCTCAACTCATTTATAAACTTCTTATTCGTCAGTCTAACTTTGTGGAAGCCGTGCATAACCCCCAAAATAATCACAAGCGTCAGGACAAACAATGGAACCGCGATCGCCACGAAGGTTAGTATAGAAGAGCTAACCGGTCTAACTATGGTTGTATCTATTATTGGAGTTTCTGGTTGAGTCTCAACTATAGGAGCAACAGTTGTGGGTGCGGTTGGTGCCCCCTCTTCAACCACAGGTGCTTCTACGAGAGAGTAGCTTGCCGGTGGAGTGGTGGTCAAAAGATCTGTACCGTTACCATCATTAGCAAGAACCGCTCCACTAGCAAAGGTTATCTCAGCATTACCCGACTTCAAAACCCTAAAGGTGACAGATACAACAAGTCCTCCCTCACCTTGATAGCCAGGGTTGGGCACCACTCCTTCAAAACTAATTCGTCCAGCGTTGTTATTGATGAGTGGGTCCTGAACCCAAAGGGTTAAGATGGAGCCAGCTTTTGACACAGAAGTGGCTTGAAGCTTGTCACTCGGGAAACTTATTGCTCCAGAGACAGCATTTATCGCTTGTGGGCTTGATACTCTAACTCTTATAGAGAAGGTCTTACCAACACTATAAGAACCAACTTCTGGAGAAACAAAAAGGGAGGCCGCATTAGTTACAAACGGCGCAACAAAAAGTGAGAGTACAAGTGTTAACGAAAATATTTTCTTGAAAGAAGTGTACATACTGCTAATACAATTATAGCAAGAATTGATAAAACATAGACCCTGTTGGGGAGAGCCTTACTTGAGACCACGTAATTACCTTCCATATCAACGGCTTTGACATAAACCTTTTTTATAAGGAGTTTATCTCCTATTTCATAAGGGCTTTGTGCTTCTTGCCATTCATTGTTGCTTGGTCTAAAGACAAGTGTCTCGGCGACCTCATATCTTGCTACTCCACTCCCCTTATCTTGAGTAGCAAATGAGACAAACTTCTTACCAGCAAAGATGTCTGGGGAGCTACTAATGTATAGGTCAAACGACTCCGGAGCTATGAAATCTTCCGAAACCTCCACACTCATCGCCTTAAGAGACGTCGGTACCTCTGTACCCTCACCGTCATTCCTAAGTGCAATTATTTTGCCGAAAGATATCTCGGAAGGAAGCACTCCTCCTTCTATGACAAAGAGCTCTCTCTTGCCGCTAAACCCGCCAGGGGTAATACCTGAGAAGCGAATAACTCCCGTTTCGGAGTCAAAGGTTGGGCTCTCTACCCAAATCAATACAGAAGAACCGCCTATAAGAATATCCCCTACATCACCACTCTCTACAAAGACTGACCCCTCAATGGCGTTTATACTCTCTCCAAGGGTATCAACTTCGACAAGAACGTGCGTCGCCGAAACAAACATAGGGAGAGCAAACAAAATAGTTATAAGTAATTTCTTCATCATCCGGTCCAGTTAAAGGCTAGTATTGAGAAGTCCACAAGATCAACCTTACCATCTCCATTCAAGTCTACATTTAACGGAAGGTTGGACCTTTTATACCAATACGCTACGACAGAGAAGTCTACTAGGTTAACCTTACAATCCTTGTTCACATCTCCTTTCCTGCTACAAGCTCCAAGCGTAGCTAAAACATTTTGCGTTCCCACCTTGAAGGCCACCGCTTGGCTAAACGAGCTTATCTCACCATCCTTAGCACTCTTAGACTTAGCAGTATGATCACCATACTCTACAAGTGAGGAGTCAAAGTTGTATAGGTAAGCTCCAGCTCCATCGGTGTTTATCTTAGCGAAGACAGGCTCATCGGAGTTAACTTGTATCGTCACCTCACTTTGGATAGCAGATTGACCAAAGATAGCTATGTTGTCCCCTCTTCTTACTTCCAACTTGTCCACAGCGATAGTTGGAGCCAAATAGACTCCACTCACATTTGTTACAGTCCCATTGGTTACCCCTATGGGGAAGGTGAGTAAGCTTGATCTATTGCCTCTGCTATCCTCACTATATATAGAGAAGAAGTAGTTCCCCCCAGAGAGCCCACCGACATTAGCACTGAAGTTGGCTGTTGCATCTGCTACAGTACTACCTACAACCTGAGCGTCCTTAAGTATTGTGACGACACTTCTGGGGTATGCTCTGCCAGAGAAGTTCACCATAGCCGAGCCAAAAGAGTTACCCCCACTACTGCTTCCTCCCCCACCTCCACCTCCGCCTCCACCGCCACTTGGGGCTGATGTGGGTGTAGCACTAACCTCAGTTGAAGTAGCCACGACATTCCCTTCTGCATCAAGGACTCTCACTACAAAGTAGTAAGGGGTCCCGGAAGTCAAGCCGGTCCTAGTAGAACTTGGAGTACTACCAACGTTCGTGTAAGAGTAACTACTCCCAGAAGTTGTGGACTGTCCGACCTCATAAGCTCCGACTGACCAACCCAAGACTCCATCAGCGGCTGTCCATGAGAGAGATACCTGACCACTCCCCGCTGTAGCTGATACAGCTGGCGTAGTAATGTATGGGAAGAAAAGAAATCCAGCAAAAACTTGGCTCAGGTTCCCCGCCGTGGTTGAGGTGCCAATACCTAACTCTGTTAAAGCACTACTAAGAGAATAGCTTGTGGAAGTAGAGTATCCTCCGGGCCCTATGGTCTGATCCAATATTTGAAAGTTAGTAGACGAAGAGTACTGAGCCAACGCCGGCCAAGCGAGGAAAACCAAACAAACCAAAATAATTTGTCTCAAAGGAAGCGCCATGTTTGCATAATAGGCGCGAACCACTCACCAAAGCCCTTAAAGGTTGTTATCTCATAAAGATGCCCATTGTGGATAAACCAAACCTCTCTGGTCTCACCTAGAAAGTCGTCTTGACTGTTGAAGGTCACAGCAGGTATGCGCTTCTCCCCCAAAGTCGTTGGTCTTATGTTGTAACGAATGCCAGAAGGTATGTCTCGATAAAACCTATCCTCAGTAATAACATCTTTGTCGTATGGCACAATAAATATCTGAAGACCTCTTAAGCTTTGCTCGTTCTCCTGCACGACCGTCACAGCTCCTCCTCCTTCATCATACTCGGTAATCTTGGCTTGGGGTGAGTGATAATAGGAGAAGCCGTAGCGCTCGTTCTCATACTTAATATAATCAGATGGAGGCTCTGTTGCATCGGCTATAGCATCCGCAAGACCAATAGTCCTACTTGTTGTGGTAGCAACAGGTAAATACTCTACAGGATTCTCAAAAAGATTTTTGGTTGAACCCTTTTGTATAGAGGATGCTCCAAAAGCAACTCCCCCACCGACAACTAACAAAATTAGTAATAATTTGAGAGTCTTCATAATCTAGTGCTGATTAATTATTATTCTACCACTTCCATTAATCTTCAGTCGATAACTCTCAAACAACCTCATCTTCCGCGCCGGAGTGGTGTCAACAGTCGTAACAAAGTTATCTATACTTCCGAATCCTGTACCAGTTGGGTTCGTAGCATAAGCTCTAAAGTAGTAGGTAGTGTTTGAGACAAGGTTAGAAACATTTTGAGAGAAGGTCCCTGTACCAAAGTCCCCAGATTCTGTAGTTGTAGAAGTATCTCCCCCAGAGAGAGTTGAGCTTGTCCCCCAAGCGAAGCCACGGACAGTGGCATTACTCCCACCTGTAGCAGTTATCTCTCCATTCATTGTTCCACTAGTGTTGCCCACGTTGGTCTCAGTGTTGGTAGTGACAGTGGGAGGAGTCGAGGCAACGGAAGCATCAATGGTGAATGTCGGAGACGCTATTGAGGATTGCTCACCAAGTAATGCTGTTGCTGGTACAGTAGCAGTGATAGTTTCTTGCGCCGTAATGTTATACGAACCAAATGCATCTAGTGTAATAGTAACAACGCTATCAGAAGTTCGAACAACATCAGAAACACTTTGTCCGGTTTTTACCACCGCATCCCAGCCGGTTCCTTCAGCTTGAGCGGAATCTAAGCCATCTATAATATCTTGCCGAGCCTCAGCAAACGGAGTCGTTGCTTCCGGTCGCAGTGCAAGAGTTATAGCCGCCCACGAGAAGCTGGTGCTATCGGTCTGTGAATGCCCCCATGTAGCATAATTCGTAGCACCACTCGACCAGTTATTTTGATGTCCAACGCCAAGTGTCACATCGTTGGTATCATTTGTCCCCCCCTGTGTCCAAAAGTCAACTAAATCCGTAGACGTGAACGTGTCCACGCCACCATTGTGGGCCGCCGCGCCCACCGTAACGACGTATGCACCCGCAGTACTCGGTGTAATATCAGGCGGGACGACTCGCGAAGTGTCGGCAGCTTGTCCCGAAACAGCAGCAACATCGAGCGGAGTTGTTGGATCAACTCCTCGGAACACATAGACCGCCATAGCACCAGAGTCTTCAACGGCTCCGGTCGGTCCAAATGTAGTTGTTGTATCCGGCGTGCCCCCCATAAACTTGTAGGCAACGCGCAGGTTCGTGTCTAATGTGTCGTCTTGATACAACTCACTATCAACCAACGTATAACCAGTGCTACCGTCGGTTATTGCCAGTGTCCTATTTGCCGTCGCGCCGGTACCAAAGACCGCAATAACCAAGTCACCTGCAGAAACACTTGATGCAATGCCGTCGTTTAGCCCACTGTTTAAGGTTATCGTGGTGTTACCGGTAGTGGCACCTGCCTTGCCCGCGGTAGCACTCCCGACAAATTGAATAGTTGACGCGCTCGCCGGAACATACGTGCCATCCGTTGTTAGAATTATAGTTTCTCCACCAGCAACGACATCGGCTTCGGTAATACTTGCCGTAACGGTTCCGCTTAGAGTGACGGCTGGAGCATTTGACCTAATTTCAAACGTAATGGTGTTGGCCTCATCGTCCGTACCTGTAACAATTCCACCAGCAATAGTGCCGGGGTTGGCGGTCGGTGTACCGACCTGAAGCTGTAATGCAGCCCCCTGCGCACCTACGGCGGTATCTGTGTAGTCGGTCACCGATTCCGCCCAAGTGCCACCTGTCACCACGCCGAGCGCGGCGTGCGTATTGTTGTCGTCTTGAGATACAAGCGCGATGGCTTTCGCTCCTGAGACTGTCGTCGTGACGGGATCAATATACGGATCCGTTTCCGATACATCGCCCTTAAAACTTGCCGAGGACACCACGTCGTTGATAGTTCCCGATGAATAACCTGAGAAGCTATAAATACGACCCAAACGGCCTACGGTGCTCGCAAGAGAGCCGAAGTCAATCGCCGCTCCATCTTCAGAGCCATCGGCGATCTTGCCGTACGCCCACGCACGACCGGTAGGAGTGTGAGTACCGAGTCCTGATGGACCAAAAAGAAGCGTCCACCCTGCCGGAGTAGATAATTGAGATGTGGCATTGAGTACGACAATGTGCGCAATAAGAATATCTCCTGCATCCACCGTCGCTGGTGCTGCGGGGGTAAGGTTTGTGCCGTTTACCTCTGTCGCCGCGCCCGCACCTGCCGATTTATAAGCGATATTAGTTCCCGCGTAGACAGTTTGCGGACCAAGATGCTCGCTTAAGTCTCCGTTTTTATACGCAAGCCAGAGTGTATCCACTACGTTTTTATCACGTATTACATCAACAAAAACACCAAATGGCATGTCAGTAAGAAACATGCAAAGCACTAGGAGAAGCACCGAGGTTTTTTTAAGAAATTGCTTCATACAAAGCCTTATTGACTTATATATTTATATGACTCCTCTGACACCGCTCTCATAAGTACTTTCGCTTTCACACGATCTTCTTCAAGTGGTAGTGCAGGATTTCCTTGAACCATAACGGTAATGATATATGGTCTGTTGGGAGAATACACAATACCGGAATCAGCATAGACACGTTCCTCAGTATTTTCTCCGAACTTGTGGGGAAACGAAATATCGTTCTTGATAGGATAGGCCAGAAAATCCTCAAAAGTAGAGGCGTCGAGCCACTCCAACACACGTTGTGAATTCTCTCGGTTCAAGAAATTTGCGGTGTAGAGCGAGCGGAAGAAGCGTGAGTACTCCTTTGCGCTAATCTTGCCATCTTTTGCAAGCAACTTCTCTAGCCCAAGGTCGGAGATAACGCGATTTATTTCGCCAACACTCAAGTTGCGGGTGAGAATGTAGTACGCGGTATTGTCCGATGTGGTGAGCATCTCTTTCAATAGTCGCTCTATTGTGAAGCGTGTACCTATAGGATACCCCCACAACGGGTCACTCTCGTCTGCCCAACCTCGGTCACGGTCCTCAGGCATCAAGACAAGTTCGTTTGACAACTTCCACTCTCCTTCTTCAATCTTTTTCATCACAGCGAGTGCAACCGGGAGTTTTATAAGACTAGCCGGCGAAATGTACGTGTCTGGATTAATACTAATATTTGCACCAGTATTCAAAAACTCAATATATATTGAGAGATTGTCACTACCATAGTCACTAGCAAGATCACGTACCGATTCACGAAGCGGTTGAAGTGTCGTTATGTAATGCTCTTGAGGAATAAAGTTGCGGGCAAGATCTATAAGTGGGTAAGGAGACCTAGATAAGTTCTCAACACTGTGATGATAGAAAATATATCCAATACTCAAAAGGTTGATGACAATGAGTGTAGTTATTATTTTATTTGATTTAATCGTTTGCATATATCTATAATCCAAAAAGTCTAAACCGACTTCCTTCAAAAATCTTTAGGAGGAAACCTTCAAATAGTCTCATCATTCTACTTGGAGACCCCTCTTCCGTAGTGACGAAGTTGTCTATGTTGCCATATCCTGTACCAGTTGGGTTCGTAGCATAAGCTCTAAAGTAGTAGGTAGTGTTTGAGACAAGGTTAGAAACATTTTGAGAGAAGGTCCCTGTACCAAAGTCCCCAGATTCTGTAGTTGTAGAAGTATCTCCCCCAGAGAGAGTTGAGCTTGTCCCCCAAGCGAAGCCCCTTGCTGTAGAGTTCTCTCCACCAGTATCGGTAATCTCGCCATTAATTATGGCTCTTGTATTGCTCACATTTGTCTCGGTGTTTGTGGTAACCGTTGGAGGATCAATCGCAACAACAGCGGGGCGAAGTGCCATAGTAACAGCAGCCCACGACCTAGCTGTAGAGTCTGTCCCACTGTGAGTCATGGTGTCTGGATCTTCCGGATCTGAAGGACTGTTGTTATAACTTATGCCAACAGTCCCATCGGTACTGTCTGATGCGCGATCCTCAACTGTATTCGTCGTATAACCAGTGGGAAAGGTATAACTACCAGTTGTACCAAGAGTTTCGGCGTTTGCTCCAATAATGACCGTCCAGACACCGGATGGATTGTTGTGATCAATAGAGGGGGGGTTTGGGTGCATGGTATTAATTCCAGTCGCATTAGTAGGGGTCACATCCATCGGTGTCGTTGTATCTACCCCGCGAAAAACCATGCATACCCCAGAGGTGTCTGTGTCGGTGTGACTAGCCCCCGCCCCAACTAGAGTAGCCGATGCATCAGGCGTTGCTCCCATCACCTTCCAATACACAGCTAGCTGTGCATCATCGGAATCATTGGCATATAGATCGGCTACCTCGTTCCAGTCGGTCATATCTGAAAGTGTCAAATCATGGTTAGAGTCATCATCTGGAATTTGATGGCCTATTATAACTAGATCCCCCTCAAGTAAGCTAGGAAATGTTAGTGTTGCATCAGCACCATTATTGGCAGTGGCTGTACAACTACTACTATCAACATAACTAATCACTGCCTCTACTGATACTGGCATCAGTAAGAACGAGAGCGTCAGTATGATACTTTTATTAAGAAGTTTCTTCATTGCTTAGTGTTTCAGTAGATTCAGAGATCGGTTCAGGTTCAATTTCGGTTTCTACAATTACTTCTGGTTCTGGCTCAGGAGTTGGTTCGGGTGCTGGTGTTGGTTCAGGCTCTGGGATCGGTTCTGGAGTGATGGTTGGCTCAGTTGTAGTTGCTACTGGTTCTGTGGTTGTAGAAGTGGGCTCGGCTTGCGGTGAGCTTGTCGAATCCGATTCTGGTGTTGGAGTGGGCTCTGGAGTAGGTTCTGGAGTAGGAGTTGGGGTGTAAGAGCCTCCGTTGTTGTTTGTATTAACAGCGTTTATAAGAAGTGCATCAAGTTGAGACTTGGTGAGACACGTCTCTGCTCCACTCTCATCACTCACACAGAGCTCTTTGGTCTTCACTCTATTGGCGAAGAAGTCACCAATACCATTGGTTGCGCTAGCCAACCATGTTCTTACCTTGCCAAACAAGTTATCAAAGAAGCTCTGTGCAAACTCCTCTGAAGCAGGTGTTGTAGAAGCTGTGGTGGAAGAGATAGCAAAGAGGTTGTAGCTAAGCTCTTGTATAGCCTTAGCTAGCACTGGTGTAAGTTTGGCATAGTCTATACCTCCAGGTAAGTCTTCTGCATCAAACTCTACAACCTCAGGTACCACAGCGAGCATCTCCTCTGCAATGAAGCCTAAGTAGTAATTAGGATCATTTGGCCTCTCTGACTCCTTGTACTTGAAGGATACTGGTCGCATCTGAAGCACCGCATCAAGACCATAGGTGATGTTCTGTATATCCTCCTTGAAGCGTAGTGAGGATGCTGCACAAGACGCTCCTCCACGAGTTACCTCAAAGGTAGTTGGATCTATACAAAGCACTTCGTCACTCCCCGACTCTGCCCCAAGTCCAGCAGAGAAGGTGGTTGTACCAGACTTACCTATCTGGAAGAAGACATTGGAATTTAAGTTGGTTGAGGAAGCAATCCTAAATGTTTTATCAACAGAGTAATAACCAATAGCCCAAGCATCAGTGTCTCCAGCAAGTTGGAAGACGGCATCACCTGTACCCGCACTATCACCTACAGACACCGTACCCGTTTCACCATCAATAGAGAAGGAGCTTCTTGTAGATGTTGCAAACGTGCTCGGGGAGGAAGTGGCAAAGTATAGAACCCCACCAGCATTCCTAAAGCTCCAATGGTTACTTGTTAGTGAGCCATCAGATAGAGTGAGTTGTGGTGCTGTAGAGGTGGCTAGTTGGAGGAGCCATTGAG